>JASBTH010000096.1 GCA_030148525.1 Saprospiraceae bacterium
AAAATATCATGGCCAAGATAATTCGGCGCGATCCGGAGGATCGCGCCCCCCTACCGTATCACATTCGTACGACTCAGGTTACGGCTGATTTCCGGCTTCAAGCGGTCGGCAGCCTGTAACAGCATATCGATATCGGTTGGGAAAGGAACCGGACGGTTACCTATCAACCGCTTTGATTCTTTACTCAGGGCCCGCTCGTCACCACGGAAGGTAGCGGCGTAGTTCTCAAAGAGGGCATCAGCACGAACCTCCCGCACATCTAATACCCGGTCACGGGCCAGATCGTAGAAGCTCATCCGCCCCAAAATACTGGCTTCTTTAGCCTGATAGTGCTCCAGTACCGTGGCACCGATCTTCACGTAGCGGGGTTCTTTGATATCATTGCCGAGGGTATCCTTGGCCACATTACCGCGCTCGTCGAGCACGTATTGCCAGCCATCTTCGATCTCTCGTACCTCCTGAAATTCGCGTTCCTTCACGCGACCGGGACTTACCGCCAGATCCACCAACTCCAGTACTACTTTGTAATCGTAGTTTACGCGATTGTCGGCACTGGTATGAAATACGCGCCATTTGCTGTTGAGGTCATTTTCGCGTAAGCCCAGCAGGGCGCGGTCCAAGCCTTGCGGCAAAACCTGACGCGATTGGTTTTCCAGGTCCACCAAGACATAAGTAGTACCCAGTGCCAATGCCTCCTGCTGAAAGGCATCCACTTCCCGAAAACGCTGATAATACCGTCGGGTCTTATCCAGTTCATCGTAAGCCTCCCGCGCCGCCAGTCGATCGCCATTGCGTGCCGCCTGCAGGAGTTCCAGTCCGTAGTCGTAGTGGTGCAGGGCCGCCTCTTCCTTGGCTTCCCGCTCCAGTTCTTCAATCTTCACAAATCGAAAATCGGCCCGGATACCGTATTCATCAGCCAGCGGTAACAACCCGGCTACTTTTTCCTGACGCTGTCGAATGTCACGGTATAAACGATATATCCGGGGCCAGTCATCCGAACGGCCGGAGCGCTTGAGGCGATCAGCAGCCGCCAGATCGCGGCTGTTGGCTTTTGCGAAAGCTTCTTCCAGCGCGTCGACGTACTTGTCTTTGATCTTCTTTTTCCCGGCCAAACGGCGCACGGCGATCTCGATCGCCTGATCGTAGTTGCCCGTGTCAACCAGTTTCTCGGGAGAGGCACAACCGCTTACCATCAGTACGAAAGCGGCAGCAAATGCAGTGTAGATGTGTACTCTTCTTTTCATAGGTGTGGTGTTGATGTTTCCGTTGTTACTAAAGTATCGGAAACACGGATTCCAGGCACCTAAAGAAGCGTTAAACGAACCCGTCGATTGGTTAAACAATTTTAATTTGTCTTAAGGAAACGTAAAGGTCAAGCTTACCAGGTGTGAGGTTTGAGGTTTGGGGTGTGAGGTTTACCTCCTTCGTCCGTACGGACTTCGGCGGTCGGCTAAGGTTGAGGTTCAGGTTGAGGCTCCAAAATGTATACGCATGGGCCGGGGGTATAACCACTAAAGTGGTAGGTGGTGGTTGGTCGATTCTCCACAGCTGAAGCTGTGGCCTGAGGTAACTCGAAAAAATGGACTGTGGACCGTGAATTGAATGTCGTTTTTCACACTACTAAAGCGGGTGGGATCCACGGTTACCTAATCACCTGATCCCCCTATCACCTTATCCCCTAATCGAATCCGTTCACCCAGTGAGCCCTTTGCCGGGTGCCGTTTAGCGTGAGCCGTAAGCCGTTTACCGTGCGCCCTCCCTCTCCCACACCTGCACCAGCTCAATAATCGTACGCACGGCCGCCTCCATATCCTGAACACTTACCCACTCGTGGCGCGAATGGAAGGCCTGCTCACCGGCAAAGATATTGGGGCAGGGTAAGCCCATAAACGAAAGGCGGGAACCATCGGTACCGCCACGGATACTTGACTTGATCGGTTCCATTCCGGCGCGGCGGATGGCTTCTTCGGCGAAGGCGACCACCTGTGGGTGTTGGTCGAGGATTTCCTTCATGTTCCGATACTGTTCTTTGACCTCTAGCTCAGCCGATGACCCAGGGTAATTCGGAAGTACCTGGCTTATTAGCTTTCGCAAAAAAGCAGCTTGTTCCTCGAGCCCGTCTTCAGTGAATGAGCGCAAAATAAAGGTGATCCGCGCCTCTTCCACCGTTCCCGACATAGAAACGGGATGAATGAAGCCTTCACGACCGGAGGTGGTCTCCGGGCTTAGCCGGTCTTTGGGCAGGGCGGCCACCAGATCACTGGCAATCTTCAGGGCGCTTTCCAGTTTGTCCTTGGCAAAACCGGGATGGATGCCGACCCCCCGAATGGTGATGGTCGCCCCGTCGGCACTGAAGGTCTCGTCTTCCAGACTACCCCGGTTGGCGCCATCCATGGTGTATCCGAAATCGGCGCCCAGCTTTTCCATATCCACGTGATCGACACCACGGCCGATCTCCTCATCGGGGGTGAACAGGATCCGGATCTTCCCGTGTTTAATATCGGAGTCATTCATCAGGATTTCGGCGGCGGTCATGATCTCCGCTACCCCGGCTTTGTTATCGGCACCGAGCAAGGTCGTACCGCTGGCCGTGACGATATCGTTACCGATCTGGTTACGCAATTCCGGATAGGCCTCAGCCCGGATCACCTGGGCATTATCGTCGGGCAGGATCAGATCCTCACCCTGATAGTTTTTGTGTACGATCGGCTTTACGCCTTTACCCGGCGCATCGGGTGAGGTATCTACGTGCGAACAAAAACAGAGAACCGACACCTCTTTATCGGTATTGGCGGGGATGGTCGCATAGACGTACCCCTTATCATCCAGCTCCGCATCGACAACCCCTATCTCCTTTAATTCCTGAACCAAAATCCGGCTCAGGTCTTTTTGCCGCTCCGTCGAGGGAACAGTCTTCGAATCGGGATCGGACGTGGTATCGATTTGAACGTAGCGCAGAAAGCGGTCGAGTACGGAGATGGGCATGGTTTCAGTTTTTGGGAAAATACGGAGGGAAATCGACTTGTGCAGCTTTATTGGGAGATTTAGGTTGAGGTTGAGGTTGAGGCTGAGGCTGAGGTTGAGGCTGAGGTTGAGGTTGAGAAACGTAGGGTTTGTCATTTGACCGTCCAAAATAATAATTGGAAAGAGTGCATCGAATCAGAAATGGCCGGAATTTGATACAAACCCTTGATCTATGAAATACACGGACTTTACTTCTATGCCAGTCTGGCAGTTAGGTAATAAACAAACTCATGTTCTCATTAAATAAATAAAAACAGATATCTAAGCCTTAATCTCAACCTTTACCTAAGCCTATTCCTTTATGAAAAAACCAGTTCCTCACATCGAGAAACTGGTTATTGACACACTTGCTTTATCTGGTACGTCTCCTACCGCACAAACATCAGTTCGCGGTATTTCACGAGTGGCCACACCTGATCGTCGACCAGGTATTCTAGGCGGTCGGCAGCGACGCGGATCTCTTCCATCAGTGGCTTCACATCGTAGCAGTAGGCCTTGGCCATGTCGGGAGCGTGGTCGTTCTCGTTGGCCTTGCGGCGAGCCTCCGTCATCTCCTGTACTTTGACATTGATAATGTTCATTTGCTCGGAGATGCGCTTGATCAGATCTATTTGCGCTGAATAGTGGGATTCGTCCAAACCGATCTCTTTCAGGTTAGCGACATTACCGGCTACCTCTGTTTGGTATCCGATGGCAGCAGGCAGCACGTGGTTGATCACCATTTCGCCCATGGTACGACTTTCAATCTGTAATTTCAGAATGTAATTTTCGCACATTACTTCGTAGTGTGCCTCCAACTCCTGCTCCTTAAATACACCACTGTTGGCGAACAGCTTGCGTGATGAATCAGATACGTAAGCACCTAACGCGTCCGGTGTCTTAGGGGTATTCCCCAGGCCGCGGCGTTCTGCTTCTTTCTCCCATTCTTCGGAATAGCCGTCTCCTTCGAAGCGAACCGGCTTGGACTCAACGATGTAGTCCTTCAACACGGATAGCACAGCCTCGTCTTCGGAGCGTCCCTCATTTTTCAGTTTATCGACCGAAGCGTAGAACTCCTTTAATTGGGCACCAACGATGGTGTTCATCACCGTCATCGGAGCGGCACAGTTCATGGTCGAACCTACCATACGTATCTCAAACTTATTACCGGTAAAGGCAAAGGGCGAGGTACGGTTACGGTCGGTATTATCTTTTTCCAGGTTGGGTATCTTACTCAACAGGTCGAGGGTCTCCTCTACCGCTAAAGCATCCACTTCACCGCCGTTTTCGATGGCATCCAATACCTTGGTCAGCGTATCACCAATGAATACGGAGATAATGGCCGGAGGCGCCTCGTTGGCTCCCAGGCGGTGGTCGTTGGATGCTGAAGCTACACTGGCGCGCAGCAGATCGGCATGCTTATACACCGCCTGAATGGTATTGACAAAGAAGGTCAGAAAGCGCAGGTTTTTACCAGGATCCTTGCCCGGAGACAATAGGTTGGTCCCCGTGTCGGTACTCATCGACCAATTATTGTGCTTACCGCTGCCGTTCACCCCGGCGAAGGGCTTCTCGTGGAGCAGTACGCGCAGCTTATGACGACGTGCAACGCGATCCATCAGATCCATCAACAACTGGTTGTGATCAACGGCTACGTTCACCTCTTCGAACATGGGAGCCAGCTCGTACTGACCGGGTCCCACCTCGTTGTGGCGGGTACGCACGGGAATACCCAATTTGTGGCACTCCGTTTCCAGGTCGCGCATAAAGGCGTACACGCGCTCGGGGATGGAACCAAAGTAGTGGTCGTCGAGTTGCTGACCTTTGGGGCTGTGTTTACCTAATAAGGTCCGGCCAGTCATGAGCAGATCGGGGCGGGCATTGTGCAGCGCCTCGTCGACCAGGAAATACTCCTGCTCCCAACCCAGTGTCGCAGAAACGCGCTTCACCTTTTTTTCGAACAGCTGGCAAACCGGAATGGTCGCCTGCTCCAGGAAAGACTGGGATTTCAGTAAGGGAAGTTTGTAATCCAGGGATTCTCCGCTGTACGTGACGAAGATCGTCGGAACACAAAGGGTTTTTCCTTCACCTACTTCCAGAATAAAGGCCGGAGATGATGGGTCCCAGGCCGTATACCCACGAGCCTCAAAGGTTGAGCGCAGGCCACCGCCGGGAAAGCTGGAACCGTCGGGCTCCTGCTGTGCCAGCGCATCACCGCTGAATTCTTCCACCACTTCATTAGTGCCGGGTTTCAGAGTAAAAAAGGAATCGTGCTTCTCGGCCGTACGGCCGGTCAGGGGCTGAAACCAGTGCGTATAGTGGGTAGCACCGCGATCCATAGCCCATTTTTTCATGGCGGCAGCGACCACGTCGGCATCTTCGCGCGACAGCTTGTCACCACTACCGATGCTTTTCTTAACAGCTTTGTAGGCGTCTTTCGACAAATACTCCTTCATGGCAGCATCGCCGAACACGTTGGCTCCGAAAAAGTCGGAAATTTTCTTGGCAGGCGCTTTGACATCTTCCATTTCGCCATTCATGCGATTCTGGATAGTCTCCACAGCACTGAATCTAGATAGACTCATACGTTTTACGTTTAGTTCCTAAATTTATAAATACTATGCTCTCAAATGGAAAGTCCGCTTGAGTGTTGTTGTCGTTTTCACCTTAGTCCCTCTAAAACTTTAGAAAAACCTGCCTCCCAAAACGAAGGCAGGCGAAAGCATATATACTATATGCAGGAACTAAAGTTCTTCGTAGTATTCTTTGAAATTTCTGCCGGCATTCCCGGCAGAAATTTCAAAGCGGTTTATTTTATGGTTAAATTATATTCCGATCGTTCGCTGGACGTTTCGTAGGCATGCATTTCATGCTCGGAAATATCCAATCCCCGTTCTTCGTATTCTTTGGGTACGCGAATGCCAACTGTTTTCTTTAATAGGTACATCAATCCGAAGGCCGTGGTAAAGGCAAACGCACCTACCGCAGCCACCCCGTATAATTGAATCCAGAGTTGTCCCCAACCGGCTTTACTGCCGAAAATTCCAACTGCCAGGGTTCCCCATACACCGCAGGCCAGGTGGACCGAGGTTGCACCCACCGGATCGTCGATCTTGCGTTTGTCAAAAAAGACTACCGAAATGGGGATGATCACACCGGCAATCAACCCGATGATAATAGCTTCGCCCGGCGACATCACGTCGGCTCCGGCGGTAATACCTACTAATCCTCCCAGAATACCATTCAGGACCATCGACAGGTCATGACTCTTAAAGAGCATAAAGGCCGTAAAAAAGGCACCTACTGCACCCGCAGCAGCAGCCATGGACGTGGTTACGAATACCAGGGATACCGAGACCGGATCGGCCGAAAGCACGGACCCCCCGTTAAACCCAAACCACCCGAACCACAGCAGGAAAACACCCACTGCCGCCAGTGGCATAGAGTGTCCGGGGATCGGCCGAATGCCATTTTTGGTGTATTTGCCACTCCGTGGTCCCAGAACAATCACCGCGGCCAGGGCCGCAAAACCACCAACTCCGTGTACAATGGTAGAACCGGCAAAATCATAAAACCCGGCCGTCTCCAGCCAGCCACTACCCCACTTCCAAAAGCCTGTAATCGGGTAGAAGATAGCCACAAAAATGGTGGCAAATATTAAAAATGCTTCCAGTTTAATGCGCTCAGCAACGGCACCGGATACAATGGTGGCAGCAGTGGCAGCAAACATGGCCTGGAAGATAAAGTCGGTATAATAGGTGTATCCGCCATCCGCGTAGTCGATAGCTCCGGCAGTGCCTTCCGGCATGCTCAGGCCAAAACCCGAAAAGGCAATCAGGCCACCTTCATTATATCCGGGATACATGAGGTTAAAGCCGACAAAGTAATAGGTCAGCAGACCGATCGCAATGATCATGGCGTTCTTGAACAGAATATTAACGGTATTCTTCCTCTGGACAAAACCCGCTTCCAGGCTGGCAAAACCGAGGTGCATGATAAAGACCAGCACCGTGGCAACGAGCATCCAGACATTATTTGCGGTAAATAATGCATCATTCATGGCAGCAAAAATTAGCTTTTACAATTAGTACATCTTGGGATGGCTAAAGAGCATCGGCCCCCGTTTCCCCGGTTCTGATACGGGTTACACTTTGTACGTCCAACACGACGATCTTACCGTCGCCCACTTCACCGGTGCGACCCGAATCCATAATGGTTTCAATAATGGATTCCACCTGATCATCCCGACAGAGGATGTCGATCTGTAATCGTGCAATAAAATCAGAGTCGTAAGTACTGCCGCGATAGACAAGCTTGGCCCCTTTTTGCAGGCCAAAACCCTTTACTTCCTGGAGGGTGAAAAACCGGACTCCAATCGTGGCCAGGGCATCGCGGACTTGTTCGAATTGAGATAGGCGGATGATACCTTCTATCTTTTTCATATGTGCTTGGTTTAAATGGATAACCGCAGCAAATGGCTACCCGCTCTTTAGTTCCCGAAGGCTATACCTTCTTTGAATCGCCTCAAAAGTATGGGGAGCAGGATGGAATACCTTGCGTATTTTTCGACAGGCTGTTATGGGCAAGCAGTCATTTTTTGACGTAAGTCACAGAATTACAATTTATTATAAGTTTCAGTTTGTGTTCGCTATGGAGCTATTTCTATACCTTTGATCTGAATAATGATACGTTTCCCTGTACAGACAGGAGGCGGGATCAATGTCAAAATCAAAGGTGTACTGGATGTGTATTAAGTCTCGTAAGCGCCATGACAATACCGGCTTTTCCCAGGCGGGGGAGCTTCAGTTCCCGTATATTGACCCTTTCTGCCCCATCTGATCCTTGTTCTGTGGACCTGAATTGTATACTCCTCCTTGCTTTCTGTATGAATGGGTTTCTGCCGCTCTGCGCCCAGGCACCGGACACTTCCTATCGTCCGCCCGCCGAGGTTATTGAATTCATCGAAGACTACCTGCAAAATACCGAAGGAGATGGCGATTTTGACTTCAATACCCTCTTTGAGGAACTGGCCTTTTACCGGGACAACCCCATAGACCTGAATCGCGCCACCGAGCGTGATTTATTGGAACTACGGCTGCTGAGTGATGTACAGATCGTCAACCTCATCAGTTACCGGCAACGGGCCGGCCCCTTACTAGCCGTGTATGAGTTGCAGGTAATTCCGGGATTTGATTTGCCTACTATACGAGGTATCCTTCCGTACGTAGCCGTGGGGACCGGACTCGACGACTACCAGGTGCCGGTCGGCCGCATGCTGACGAAAGGGAAAAATGAATTCTTTGTGCGCTGGCAGCGCATCCCCGAGAAGCAACGCGGTTACCGTACGCCCGAAGATCCGGAGGCCAATCGCTACCTGGGTGATCCCAATCAGTTGTATTTCAGGTACCGGCATACCTACTCGAATAAACTGAGCTATGGTCTTACTGCTGAAAAGGACCGGGGTGAGGAGTTTTTCAGTGGGAGCAATCCTCAGGGCTTCGATTACTACTCGGCCCACTTCTTTCTTCGCGACAATAAAGAGTGGTTGCCGGCAGTAGCTCTGGGCGATTACAACATCAGTCTGGGTCAGGGGTTGATCCTGTTTTCCGGCTTTGGTGGTGGCAAAAGTTCTTTTGCCACGCAGGTGAAGCGATCGGGCCGTACCCTCCTGCCCTACGCCTCAGTCAATGAAGCCCTATTCCTGCGCGGGGCGGGGGTTTCCGTGGCTCCGACCGATCAGCTGGAGATCACTGCTTTTGCTTCGGTTCGCAAGCGCGACGGGAATCTGGATGCCGTGGACACCACATTTTTTGGCGAAAGCCTGATCCGGAGCATCACTTCTTTTAACGAAAGTGGCCTGCACCGTACGTCAGGAGAAATTGCCGACGAAGGAGCTGTCAGTCAATTTAATACCGGCGGTGCTATCGTCTGGAAGGGGCCGAACTGGCGATTGGGCCTCAACAGCCTGTATACCAGGCTGAACCGGCCGCTGCAGCGCAGGGCAAGGCCGTATAACCGGTTCTATTTCAATGGCGATGAGCTATGGAATACCAGTCTGGATTACTCCTACATCTACCGCAATGTCAACTTCTTTGGGGAAACGGCCTACAGCGATAATGGAGCTCTGGCTACGATGAACGGCTTGCTGATCGGCCTGGATCGCAGAATAGACCTGGCCCTTGTCTACCGCAATTACGCCCGCGATTACCAGGCCCTGAATGCTAATGGTTTTGCCGAGACCAGTGGTACCCGGAATGAGGAAGGCATCTACCTGGGACTGGCCGTACGACCTGCTGAGGGGTGGACCGTGACCGGCTACTTCGATCAGTGGCGCCACCCCTGGCTGCGCTTTAATCTCGATAGCCCCTCCTACGGGAGGGAGTACCGTGCGCGCGTAACCTACGAGATCAGGCGGGCGTTGCGTATTTACCTGGAGGCACGTCATGAGACCAAATTCATCAATGCACCCGACAACGAAACCGCCTTCAATCAGCCCATCCCCCGGGAACTGTTCCAGACGCGACTGCACATTGCCCGCAACATCAGCAAAGCCCTGGAACTGCGCACCCGCATTGATTGGGGGTATTTCGATAATCAGGCGGAAGAGCGACAGACGGGATTTGCCCTTTTACAAGATGTATTATACCGGCCAATGGATGCCCCTTTGTCATTTACGGCCCGCTATGCCTTGTATCAGACCGATAGTTACGATATTCGTTTCTATCATTACGAAAACAATCTGCTCAACACCTTTGCCATTCCTGCATATTACAACCGGGGATCCCGTTTTTACCTGAATGTGCGCTATCGTCCCGTACCGGCATTTACGCTGGAAGGGCGCATTGCCCAGACCTTCTGGTCTGACCAGGAAACGATCGGCACGGGGCTGGACGAGATCAACGGACCGGTCCGCACCGAGGTGGCTCTGCAGATTAAATACCAGTTTACACGCTAAATGTACGTTCATGCAATTGTTTAAAGACTACACCTTCGACGCTGCTCACTTTTTACCCTATGTACCCGAGGATCACAAATGCCGGCGCATGCACGGCCATACCTACCGCGTACGCCTCTGCCTGGAAGGGCCGCTCGACCCCAAGCTGGGCTGGGTCCGTGATTTTGCGGATATCAAAAAATACTGGAAACCTTTAGAGGAAAGGCTCGATCACCATTTGATCAACGACATCCCGGGCCTGGAAAACCCCACGGCCGAGCATATCGCCATCTGGATCTATCGTCAGTTGAAGCCCGACCTGCAGGAATTGGCCTACGTGGAGTTGTACGAGACGCCGCGGTCGGGGGTGCGGTATAGTGGGGAGTTGGAGAATTGATAATGTTTAATGTTTAATTTTTAATTATATATCTGTTTAACAATTAAAAATTAAGCACTAAACATTAATAATTATTTAGGAAGAGAACTGGGTGAAAAAGAACTTTCCCGGAACCCCGAAGTGGGCATCCGGGAAAGCTGAGTGGATTTATCTACATGTCGTCCACCTCAAAGGAGATTTTAGCATTGACGCCGTAGGATACGATCTCGTTGTTCTCCACGTTGGCGTTCATCTCCTTTATGTAGATGGACTTGATGTTTTTCACGGATTTGGAGGCTTCCTTCAGCGCGTTGCGGGTGGCATCATCAAAACTCTTGTCGGAGCCTGCGATTACTTCAATGATCTTTACAATGGCCATGTCGTGTGGTTTTAGTTGATAAATCGGATTTGTTTTGGCAACGATGCAGGTGGGCTAATGTTCGGTAACAAAATTTGCCCATAGGGCTTTTCGCGGAAATATGTTGAGGTAATTACTAAACTATCCGTATATTCTTAGGTAGTACCGGGTAAACACAGCATAATCTTAGACCGGCATTTTCCATGCTGAAGCTGGATTCTTGTTTATCGATGATGTTTTATTCGTCGTCTTTGATTATCCCTCTTGCCACGAATTAGAAATTAGACCTTACTAATTCAAAAGTACGTTGACCGAACTGGTATGCCTTTGATCATGTAACCGGAAGCAATGAAGCCATACATACTACTGCACATCTGGCACCCATTGGCCATAGCTCTGGTGGCAGGGCTGGCCCTTGCCGTGGGGGTTGCCCTTTATGCGTGGCTTTTGCTTTCGCAAAAAAGGGAAAAAGGCCGCCAGGTGGCAGTGTGTGTGGAAAACCAGTAATTTGATCGATCTGATTGTGTTTGCGGAAAGGATGGCATAAATTATTTTCTCTGACAGTGCTGATCGATATTATGGATGATACTCCAGACCTGCGATCCATGCCCAATACAAAGCAATCCCTGGCTACTCTTAGTTATCCGCCGGATATGCTACCTTTAGGGAGTGCCCGGCCCGGGACACCAAAATGTCGGACATGAGAAAACTGCTGATCGTATGCGGGCTGATGGGGTTACCCTGGATATCGTCGGGACAAGCACCCGACCCCTACCGTGATCCCCTCGACTCCCTATTGGAGTGGCTGGCACCCAACCTACAGGATCCGGTACTGGACTCCCTGGCGTACCGGTATGCCCATATTGCCCGTCACCGGTCCCTGGCGGAAGACAATGATACGGCCATCGCACGCAGTTATCTCTATTTAGCCGAATGGCATAACTACCACGCGGATTTCTTCGGCACCTCACACGACTCCGCCATCTATTACGATTACCAGGCCATTGATGCTTTCCGGGCAATGGACGATGCCGAATCAGTAGCCCTGCAGTACTACTACCTGGGATTGGACTACGACGGGCTGGGGCGCTACCTCGAGGCCGAGGAAGCCAGCCTGATCGACCTGACCGATCGCCTCAAAAGCCTGGAACGGGAAAAACTGATCAAATACGAAACAGCCCAAAAGGAAGCTACCATCGCCGCCCAGGAAGTGCGCCTGCAACAGCAGGAGCGAATACAACATCTGACTGCCGGCATCATCGCGTTGCTGGTGCTGCTCTTAGCTAGTTTGTTCTGGATATTCCGGAACAACCGCAAACGTAATCAGCAATTAGCGCTGCTTAACGGCGAACTACAAGCTACCAACGTCCAGCTCAGTAAAGCTAAAGAAGAAGCCCAGGCCGCCGAAGCGTCAGCGAAAGAGGCCAACGAAACCAAATCCAATTTCCTGTCGACGGTAAGCCATGAATTGCGCACCCCCCTCACTTCCGTGCTGGGCTTTACCCGCATTGTCCGCAAGCGGTTTACCGAAAAAATCGTACCGGCCCTGCCGAAGGAAGACAAGTCCCTGAACCGTACCGTCACCCAAATCGAAAAGAACCTCGACGTAGTCGTTCAGGAGGGCAATCGGCTCACCTACCTGATCAACGACGTGCTCGACCTGGCCAAGATCGAATCGGGTCGCACCGAATGGCGCATGGAGGCCCTGAATATCAACTCCATTATCCAGCATGCCTACCATGCCACCGAATCTCTTTTTGCCGGTAAGGGACTTACTTATCACGAGCGATTAACCGATAACCTGCCGACCATTCACGGCGACCGGGGTAAACTCGTTCAGGTTTTGGTTAACTTATTTTCCAATGCTGTGAAATTTACGGATGAGGGCAGCGTGACGGTTACCTCCAGCCTGGAAAATGAGCAGGTGGTTGTCAGGGTGCAGGATACCGGTATTGGCATTGCCAGCGAGGATCTCGGGAAAGTCTTCGAGAAGTTTCGCCAGGGCGGTGATACCCTCACAGATAAACCGCAGGGCACCGGTCTTGGATTACCCATTTGTCAGGAAATTATTCAGCATCTGAATGGCGATATCTGGGTGGAGAGTACACCGGGCACCGGCAGTACTTTTGGCTTTTTATTACCAACTGCTCAGGCGGCAGCTCAACGTACAACCAACGAAAAGCTGGAGGCCCTCCTGAAGGAATTGAGGAGAAAGATTCCCGTATCTGAAAAATTTAAGCCTCAGGGAACACACCGGCATATTCTGGTGGTCGATGAGCAGGATTCAGCAGCCAAAACCATTTCAAAAGCTCTTATTGCCCAAGGGTATCAGGTTATTGAAGCCGATGCCCAAAGCCTGTTAAACTTAGCTAAATCCAATTTGCCCGACGCCATTATTCTCAATGCCTCCATGGAGAACCAGGAGGAGATCGTGAAAGCATTGCGCTTTGAAAAGGACCTGGAAGCCGTCCTGTTTCTAATGTATCAATAAACGAACCGAGTAATCATGCCAGCAAAAATTGTAATTGTCGACGACGAAATGCACATCCGGGCCCTCATTGAACAAACCCTGGAAGAGTTGGAAGACGAAGGCGTTACCCTGCTCACCGCCTCCAATGGGCAAGCCGGCCTGCAGTTGATCGAACGCGAACAACCCGATCTGGTATTTTTGGATGTGATGATGCCCCGCATGAACGGTTTTGAAGTTTGCAAGTCGGTAAAAAGTAACCGGAAGCTGGATGGTACTTATATCATTA
>JASBTH010000505.1 GCA_030148525.1 Saprospiraceae bacterium
CAGTCCGCGGTCATCCACGAACATGTCTTCGGAATCTTCGGTATCGTCGATCTCAGCGGTGAAAATAATCGGGTTGTTGCGCGTACCCTCCGCAAAGATTTGAGCACCACGCGTGATGATCAGCGTAGAAGCCAGATCATCATTGGATGGAGTTGCCAGTCCTTTAATAACTGTACCGGCTTCAATAGTCAGGATTCCACCTGTTTCCAGAAAAACGAATCCATCCAAGAGGTAGGTTGTGTCGGAAGACCAGGTATAAGACGTTCCGCCCTGAAGGTCGTCGTCGGTAATAGTCTTCGTTGGGTTCTGAGCCATTGCTCCGGTTGCCAGAAAGGCGAGGAAGAGCAGTGCTGTGTAGAACTTTTGACTCATAAGGTTTAAAAATTTAAGTTATTTAATTGTCCGCAGATTGAAAAACACGTTGTCATGGATTGGCCATCATTTTTTGAAAGCCGATCAACCCCCTCCCTATGCCAGTTCGCCCAGTCTCCAATAAGTATCGATCACCACGAAGGCGGCCCAAATGAACACGGTAACCGCCAACACCACGCTTAAAATGGTATCCAGGAAGTAATAATTTGTTATATGTATGGTAGCAGTAGCCAACAATACCACCAGTGACCATTTACCAATGGACCGCACGGAAACCGAGAGGCTGCCAATTTGCAGGCTGGTGAATCGGAAGCGCACCATTAGCAGAATGATCAATGCATTACCCAGCATGATGGCTCCGGCTGCCAGTACGGCATCAAAGGACCGGATCGCCACCGTACTTCCGTAGCGATCGTAACATTCGCAGATGATATATCCGGCCGAGAGTGCCAGCGAAAATCCGCAGAGCAGAGTCACAAAAAGTGGTACGCCCTGATCACTACCGTGGCGGGCAAGTAAAACTGCACTCATCCGCACGCAAAAGAAAAGGGTAAGTCCGGCCTGCATAATACCAGCCTCCAAAAGGAGAAGACTGTTTGTTGCTTTGCCGAAATACAGGGAAACCAGGAAAAGAAAAGAGGAAAGAATAATACTCAGGACAATAACCCGATGGCGCTTTTTAAAGCCAAATGGCTGGTAGGCACGTAAATCAACGCTGTTTAATATTCGGTTGGTTACCACACTTCTGTTTTTGTCCTGAACTAAAATCAAGAGCAAATGTCAGGAACAGAAGTAAAGTAATTGTTAAGAGCAGATTAAGTTTGTATAGCCCCCGCTACGAGCCAGTAGTTGCGGGGATATTATGCTATTCAACAGCCCACCATAAAATTTTAGACTGCTGATAGTCAATAGAAAAGATGGTCCCATTTAGAAAAGATACGCCGATCAGGCCATCCAGGGGAGTGCCATCAGCTTGGCGAACACTCGACAAATCCATCACAATAAAAGAGGCGGAATCGGCATGTTGATCATTGTTCAGACGCACCTCTGCTAATTCGATGAGATCCGTCCGGACCAGGGCGCCACTGAGTCCTTGCAGGTCGATACAGTCGAGAACTTTTACTTGCTCACTGCCTATCTCCTCAAGCACCCGCGGATCAATCAGATTATCCGACGATCCGCTGTCAATTCCGAAACGATACGGCTTGCCGTGAATAGAAATAGTGATGACTGGTATATGATCAGCCCACGTAATAGCACTAACCGCCACCGGCTTGCGGGCACGCCAGGCAATTTTATCACTTTCGGAAAAATACAAGATATGATTTCGCTTAAAATCGAGTACCGATGGCTGCTGTGCGATCCAGTCTTTACCGAGTAGCCCCAAAATTGGTTCATCCGTTAATTCATCCAGATGACTTAAATCCAATGACAGGGCATCTATATTTTGATAGGTACGATTGCGGTACACTACCTCTTCCAGTTTGACTTCCTGCAGGGAAACCGTTTGCCCGTCTACCGATTGTCCACCGATGACCTCACCGGCTTCGCGCACCAACTTACTGTGAACAACCAGGGAGGGGGACCCCGTATCCAAAAGAAAATAACCACGGACGTCGTTCACCTTGCCCGGCACCAACAACATATTACTTTCCGTATGTACGGGGACATGATCATGGCTCAGCAAGGAGGAAGGAGAAGTCACGGATACCTCCCGCATTGACCGCAAATACGCCACCGGAGTCTGAGCCGGCAATTGACTCAATACCAAAAACATTATGGGGATCAAATAGGTCAGATATTTCATAGGCCGCAGTTTTCATTCACCTCAGATCGAACAGCCCCGGGCTGAATTCATGACAAGGTATTAACTTAAGATACAATAAGTTAACAATATTGTTACTTATAGTTTACATTAAATTAACACTGCGAGCGGTCAGGGAGTTCCCAAAACCACTCTTTCCGAAACCAATTGTGCCTTCTTTTGGTCATTTTCCATCCGCAATGTGTATCTTTGCATCCCGTAACATATTGTGCGAAAGAGCTTCCGCACCTCGCTCACAAGACAACCGCTATGACCAAGTATATTTTTGTTACGGGTGGAGTAACCTCCTCTCTTGGAAAGGGTATTATTTCTGCTTCCCTGGCCAAATTGCTTCAGGCCCGGGGGTTCTCCGTAACCATCCAGAAGTTTGACCCGTATATCAATGTTGATCCAGGCACCCTGAATCCTTACGAGCACGGGGAGTGCTACGTAACCGACGACGGTGCCGAAACCGACCTCGACCTTGGTCACTACGAGCGCTTCCTGAACCGCCCTACTTCCCAGGCTAACAATGTAACCACCGGTCGCATTTACCAGACGGTTATTAACAAAGAGCGTTCGGGCGATTACCTCGGAAAAACCGTCCAGGTCATCCCGCACATCACCGATGAGATCAAACGCCGGGTGCAACTCCTGGGCAACAGCAACGACTACGACATTGTGATCACCGAACTGGGTGGCACCGTGGGCGATATCGAGTCCCTGCCCTACCTGGAATCCTTGCGCCAACTGCGCTGGGAACTGGGTGCGGATAATTGCCTGGTCATTCACCTGACACTTATACCTTACTTGCGTGCCGCCAAAGAGCTCAAGACCAAGCCCACCCAGCACTCCGTAAAGGAATTGCTCAATACCGGCATCCAGCCCGATATCCTGGTGTGCCGGTCGGAATATCCACTAACCATGGACATTCGCCGGAAGCTGGCTCTCTTCTGTAATGTGGATGTGGGGAGTGTCATCGAGGCCATCGACGCCGAGACCATCTACGATGTGCCCCTGTTAATGCTCAAAGAAAAGCTCGACGCTACGGTGATTACCAAGCTGCGGCTAAAAGACCGCAGAGAACCTAACCTGGCCCCCTGGAAAACCTTCCTGGGCAAGCTCAAGAACCCCACCCACGAGGTGCGCATCGGCCTGGTAGGTAAGTATAACGAACTGCAGGATGCCTATAAATCCATTCACGAGTCATTCGTTCACGCGGGTGCTATCAACGAATGCAAGGTGGCCGTGGAACCTATCCACTCCGAGCAACTGGAGGGTTCCTTCGAGGAGGTTTCCCAACGTTTACACGGCTTTCACGGAATTCTGGTAGCCCCCGGATTCGGAGAGCGCGGCATAGAAGGCAAGATCCAGGCCATCCGCTACGTACGGGAAAAAAAGATCCCGTTTTTTGGTATTTGCCTGGGGATGCAATGCGCCGTGGTGGAATTCGCCCGTCACGCCGCCGACCTGCCCGAAGCGGCCAGTACGGAGGTGCAACCGGGGACCGATCACCCCATCATCGATCTGATGCCCGAGCAAAAGGAGGTGACCAAAATGGGCGGCACCATGCGCCTGGGCGCCTACGATTGTGAATTGCGCCGGCGCACCAGGGCCTCCAAAGCCTACGGCACCCTGAAAATATCCGAACGCCACCGTCACCGCTACGAATTCAACAACGCCTACCGTGAACAATTGGAGAAATCCGGCATGGTGTTTTCCGGCATCAACCCCCAATCAGAACTGGTGGAAATCATTGAACTCAAAGATCATCCCTGGTTTGTGGGCACCCAATTTCATCCGGAACTGAAGAGTACCGTGGAAAATCCACACCCCCTCTTCGTTGCGTTTGTAAAGGCGTGTACCGAGTATCATCAACCAGAATCTTAAAAAACCACTTTTTTTGCGGAAGCTTTCGCTAAAAGAACTAGGACGTGTCGATGTCGACACCTTTCGTCAGCAAACCAAAACGCCCATTGTTTTGGTGCTCGATAATATCCGTTCGGCCATGAACGTAGGTTCTGCCTTTCGGACCGCTGATGCCTTTGCCCTCGAAAAGATCTACTTATGTGGTATCACCGCTACCCCACCCCACCGGGAGATCTTGAAGACCGCAATTGGCGCTACCGATTCCATGGATTGGGAAAGCGGAGAGCTGATTCCCGTTTTGCGAAAGCTAAAAAAAGAGGGATACTTGCTGGCCGCTGTCGAACAAACAGATGCCAGTATTGCCCTACAGGACTTTGCGGCTCCTTCCGGTCAACCAATAGCATTCATCTTTGGCAATGAAGTCAAGGGCGTTTCCGACGAAGCCCTGGAACTGGCAGACCTGGCCCTCGAAGTCCCCCAATACGGCACCAAACACTCCCTGAATATTTCAGTTTGCCTGGGCATCGTAGTCTGGGAAACCTTCAAAAAATACTCGTTCAAATAAAACCAACAATGAATTACTGGCTGGTAAAATCAGAGCCCGAAGACTACAGTTTTGAGGATTTACAAGAGGATGGCAAGGCCATGTGGGATGGTGTTCGCAATTACGCTGCCCGCAATAACCTCCGAAAGATGGCCAAAGGAGACCTCGTCTTATTCTACCACAGCAAGCAAGGTCTCGAAGTAGTAGGCATAGCCCGCGTCTGCCGCGAAAGCTACCCCGACCCCACCGAAGAGCGCGAGGATTGGTCAGTGGTCGATCTCGAGCCGGTCAAACCATTGCAGCAGTCCGTCACCCTCAAAGCCATCAAAGCCGAACCCGAACTAGCCGACATCGCCCTGGTAAAAAATTCCCGCCTGTCGGTAATGCCCCTTCCCGAGGCGGCTTTCGCCAAAATCCGGGACATGGGTGGTGCGTGATCCTTCTCCGGCCGCCGAAGCCCATACGGGCGTAGGTAAGGCCGGATCGCGCGTGGTGCGTGGAGCGTGGAGCATTTCCCCCCACTAAAGTGGTATGTCAAAATGTGATACCCCGTTTTTTCACCTTATAAAACGTGATCATCACGCCGTGCGCCGTGCATCGTGAACCGTAAACCGTGCACCTTGAACCTTGGACCTTGCCCCGTCTTACTTCATCAACGTAAAGTCCCCTTTAAACTGCACCGTCTCCCCGTCGATAAACTCGACTTCGGCGTAGTATACGAACACCTGGGCGTTCATTAGGGTCAGGCGATCTTCCTGCTTGCGTTTTTGTTGGAGAGCATTGCGCCATTGCCCGTCCCAACCGAAGGCCGGGTCGTTAGCCGGGAAGTCTTCGCGCTCGAACACGAGCTCGCCCCAGCGATCGAAGATCCGCCATACCTTGATGCGTTCCACGTCGCGGGCCGCGTAGATCATGATCACGTCGTTGAGACCGTCCCCATCGGGCGAGAAGGCCGTAGGTATATAAACCCTTTTGCGCTTGTCCACAAAGATGGTCATCACGTCCTCGCCCCGGCACCCATTAGTATCGACGGCGAAGGCTCGCAGCTGGATAGTCTCCAGGGGACGCAGGGTTTGAATGACGCAGGTATCGCAACTGAGCGTGTCCGGAACGGTCCACCGCAAATCCCCGACTTCTCCATCCGGAATGCTGGTCAGGGCACGTACCCTGGCACGATCACCCTGACGAATGTACTGATCGGGACCCAGGTCGACGAATACATCGTTGCCCGGACCTACATTGATGCGTTGAATCAGTTCACAGCCGCGGGCATCCTGCACCTTGAGGGTATACAAACCGGCATCGAGATTGGCAAACTGACTGACCGATGAAAAGGGCCGATCGTTCAGGCTATACAACAATGGTCCCTCCCCACCGAAAACCTGATTCACCCGGATAGCACCGTTGCGTTCTCCGAAGCACACGACATTCTGTACCGATAGTGCGAACGAATCGGGAGCCATGTCGTACTGACTGATAACCGCAGTATCCACTACATCACATCCCGTTCGCGGGTCAAAGGCGTAGAGCAAATAGGTACCCGGCTCATCCACCACCGGTCGGGGTTCAACCGAACCGAAACTGGCGTCTTCCACCTGGGACCAACTCAGTTGCCAGCGATCGTTGGACACCGGGCCACCAAGAGCAATTTCCGTCAGGGTACAATCCAGTTCTTCGTCCGGACCGGCGGTAACGTCGGGTGCGGTACGATCATCCCGCACTTGCAGGGTATCGACGACCGCACAACCGTTAGCCGTATTTTCGATGCGCACCCGGTACACACCCGGCTGGTAAACCGTGCGACGCAAGCTGTCGATCGATCCGGGGAAAAAGGTCCCGTCAGCCCGCTCCCAGCCGTATGACCACAGTTCACCGGCCGGTGGTTGCTGAACAATAAGGATTTGACTGTCTTTTCGGCAATTGATCGACCCGATGGCATTTTCCCGTAATCGGGGCAAATCCTGCTCGGCAAGTACCCTTATGGTGTCTATCCGGGTACAGCCGGTCAGTGTATCTAATAATTCAAATTGGTACATGCCACCGCGATCGACATCCACGGCTAAACCGGAACCCAGATTCTGGTTGATATCCAGATTGATCCAGCGGTAGCCAATTGATGGTCCCATCTCAGCGGTTGCCCTCAGGGTTATCGTGCTATCCCGGCAATCGAGGGTATCCGGTGTCTCAATATTCAGATCCGGCACATAACGCTCATCGGCCACGACCACCAGGTCGGAATCCGTCGTACAACCAAACAACGTATCCCGGACTTCCAGAGAATACTGACCGCCGACCATTACGGTGGGCTGAAATTGATTGCGGGTAGAATCGGTAATGCCGGGCCCCGTCCAGGTCGCCAGGAAGCGGCCGTCGGCATTATCAATGGGGGTTCCCAGTTGAATGGTGCCCGCGTAGCAATTGAGTAAGGTGTCCGGACCGGCATCAGCCATAGGCAAGGTCAGCTCGGTAACCTGGACCGTATCAAAACCCGAGCAACCATCTTCGGTGATCACCTCCAGTTCGTAAGGGCCGGGGGTCGTGATTCGGATGGAAGAGCTGGTACGACCACCAGTCCATTGATACGCAGCATAGGTAGTATCGGATTCCAGCAGGGTGAATCCGCCTTCGCAGAAAAAGGGATCCCCCAGGATGCTGGGTTCCGGACTCAACAGTGGATTCACCGTGACACTGTCCTCGGTAACGCAGTCGTTGGTAGCCGTCACAGAGACCGAATAGGTACCCGGAGTCAAAACCTCTATTTCGGGTTCGCGCGTACCGGTCGACCACAGATAGTCCCGATAGAGGGAATCACTGCCTACGACCAGTTGGAGGGTGTCCCCCTCGCACAGATTCCG
Organism: Saprospiraceae bacterium; assembly: GCA_030148525.1. Classification (GTDB taxonomy): domain Bacteria; phylum Bacteroidota; class Bacteroidia; order Chitinophagales; family Saprospiraceae; genus DT-110. The sequence continues at coordinate 7,445 of JASBTH010000505.1, forward strand.
TGGGCCTTCGATATCGAAATCAGGTGCTCTACGCACCTGTAGTTGCGCCCGGGCAAAACCGGGGCAGCCGAAGCGATCGATCACATTAAGCTCGTAAATGCCTGCCCGGCGCACGGTGACAGTTTGCGTAGTATCGCCGGTCGACCAGGCATAGGAAGTGTATTGCGGCCCCGGATCCAGGGTTGCCGAATCATTGCTGCATATGTTTTGGGGGCCATCGATTCCGACCAGAGGTGTCGACCGTTGTTGCACGACTACTTCATCCGAGCTGGCACATCCGTTCGCTCCGAACACCAACACCCCGTAGCGCCCCGGCTCCGTGACTGTAATGGAGGTAGTCTGTTCATTATTCGTCCATAAATACCCGGAATATCCCGTATCTACCGACAGCGTCACTGTATCCTCATCGCATAAGGTAGTAGTACCGGCAATGGCTATATCCGGTGACTCTTCCTCCAGAATATTTCGACTGACCGATGATACACAACCATTATTATCGGTCACGGTGACGCTGTATAAGCCGCCCGTATCGATCTGGATGGACTTTCCGGTTTGTCCGGTCGACCATTCGTACAGTCGGAAATTACCACCGGCGATCAAGGTATTGCGCTGACCACTGCAAAAGGCCGCCTGCCCGATGATGGTCGGATCCTGGACCTGGAATTCCCGGACCAATATCTCCGTTTCCGACAGGCAAATGTTGCTATCGAGTACCGCCAGTTGGTAGATGCCACCTTCGCTTACCTCAATCGACTGGGACTGATCGCCCGTCGACCAGCTGTAATCAATGAAGCCCGGACCGGCATCCAGGGTTACCGTTTCGCCTTCGCAAAGGGCGACCTCTCCGCCGGCAAGTGGAGACGGTATGGGGCGGAAGGCTTCCACAAAGACGGTATCGGAGTTCTGGCAACCAGCGGCCGTAGTTACGGTAACGGCATAGTTCTCTTCTACCGCCACATTGATGGCAAAGGTGCTGTCCCCGGTCGACCAGCGGTAATCCTCAAAGCTGCCGCCCTGCACCTGTATCCGGGTGGTTTCCCCTTCGCACAGGCGCAGGTTGCCATCGATCCTGGGCTTGGGGTTCGGATTTACATCAAAAGTTACACTCTCAAAGGCCTGACAACCATTTTCATCGGTCACCGTAACGCCGTAATCACCGGGTTCGTCGACCGTGATGGCCTGGGTCGGACTCCCGGTTGACCAGCGATATTGCCGGAAACCGGAATTTGCGATCAGCGTAGCTTCGTCTCCTTCACAGATAGCGTCCAGTCCCGATATGCGGACAACGGGCGCCGAAAGCGGGGTCAGGGTAATGCTGCCTTCCCCTTCGCACCCCAGTTCATCGACCACCTGTACGGTATAGGTATCGGATCGGTCGGTGGTGATGGTCGGTGTATTTTCGCCGGTCGACCACTGGTAGGTCACATAGTCATTGGCCGTTGACAGGGTGGTTTCGTCGCCCGGACACAATCGGTCCTGGCCCTGAATGACGGGACTGGGATTAGCGGCTTCGGTAATGTCTAACACGCCATTTCCAAAGCACCCGTTGGCATCCTCCACGGTCACCTGATAGGTACTGGGCTCGGTGACCTGAATGGTTTCGGTCGTTTCGCCGGTCGACCACTCGTAATTCGTGTAGGATTCATCGAGGCGCAGGGTCAGGTTACCGCCTTCGCAAAAGTAATCGGGGTTGTCAAAGGCGGGCCGCGGAGCCGAGAACGTATCGACGTTGATAGTGGCCTGCCCGCGGCAGCCGAATTGATCGGTGACGGTTACCCCGATGGTTCCCGGTGTACCTACTTCGATGGATGGCAGGGAATCGCCGGTCGACCAATTGTATTCGATAAATCCGGGGGTAGCTGTTAACAGGCTGGTTTCATTACTGCAAAAGGGTGAATCACCCGAAATCGTAGCCACCGGATCTTCCCGCTCGGTAATGGTGATATTGGCACTACCCCGGCAACCGTTGGTATCGATCACGGTGAGGGAGTAGGTGTCGGCTACATCGTAGGTGACGTCCTGATCCGTTTCGCCGGTCGACCATTCGTAGGACAAATAGCCGTCTTCGCCCCGCAGATTAGCCACATCACCGCTACAGATTGCCCGGGGGCCTTCGATCACCGGAACCGGGTTGGTAAACTGTTCCACCGAGGCCATTCGCTCCACGGTACAACCAAAGGTATCCACCAGGGTAAGCCTCACCTCTCCGGGTTGATCAACGGTAATTTCCTGAGTGGTCTCGCCGGTCGACCACTCGTAGGAGACGAAGCCGTCGATGGCCCGCAGGTTGGCCTCTCCGCCCGGACAAAAACCGCCGGGACCCTCGATGACCGGGTCGGGTACCGGAAAATTGAATACGGTGATCTCCGCGATTCCGGGACAGCCCGAACCGCTGGTCACGGTTACCTGGTACACGCCGGAGCCCGGTGCATCCAGCGTTTGTCCGTTGCTGCCATCCGACCAGTTGTAAGTGGTAAAGCCCCCCTCGGCCGTAAGCAGAGTTGATTCGCCTTCGCAGACGAGGGTATCCCCGGAAATATCCGGCTCACCGGCCGGATCAACGGTAACCCGCAACTCATCGGAATGAACACAGGCGCCCTCCGAAACAGTATTCGTGAAGGTTATTTCCCCGGCGAAATCAAAGGGTATAGTGGCCGTGGTAACCCGCGCGTCCGGATCGTCGATAAAGGCCGTCGCACCGTCGGAGCCTTCCCAGCGGTACGACTCCTGGCCGGCGGTATTCACCGCGTTACTACTTAGCTGGAGGGTCGTTCCCGCGCAAATGGTGGTATCCCGGCCGGCATCTACGACTACCTGGTCACAATTGGGGTTGGCGATACAATTGAGAAATGGTGCCGCGGGTCCGCCCCAGTCAAAAGAAAAGGATTGGGCGCGTGTAGAATCGAAGGATTCAAAACCACCGGTAGTATCGGTGCTGACGAACATATCCACAATGAGAAAAAAGCCCTCGCCCGGTTGGACGGTCATTGGTTTCAGAAAGCCGTTTACATTCAGGAAACTCTCCGTAGTATCTGTCTCGCCGAATCGCAGACCCGTCGATACCGGTTGTCCCGGGCGCAGATTCCCCAGGTTTTCCAGACGGGCATACGAACAGCGGATGGGACTGCCAAGGTCATCACAATTCACATCCTCCCCGTACACGGCAAAGTCATAATCGACCTTGAAGTCACGCAGCGTATCCAGTATCTCAAAGGTGAGTTCACTATCAGGTGGCATATCCTCCCGAAATTCGAAATAAAACCAGGCCGAGATGGTCTCGCGGGTGAATAAACAGCCCTGATCGTTATTGGGGTTAGCAAAATCGTCGATTCCCCGTCCGGATGGCAGGAAGCTGAAGCTCTGATCACTGCAGATGACAATGGAAGTACGACAATCGGTATTTTGGGCAAGCAGCATTCCTGGCAGGAACCAGATAAATAGCAGCGTACCGCTTTTGAGTAACAATTTACCCATAAGGACGTCTGTTTTTCTCATGCACGAAGGAGCACAACCCTTCGGATAGTAGACCTCTTGTGCCGGGAGCAATTTCGGCACAATAAGTCTGATGATAAAACCTGGTTTTGACGCTGTAGAATGGGTGCGGCTTACTCTGTGAAATCCCGCTTGGGGAGGTACAACAAAATTAACACCCGGTAGTACAACGCACAACCGACCGTCCTTAGCACAGTCACCCAAAACAAAATTAACCGATTTGACGGATTGTTAATTGCTTTAAGTGTTAAAACTGGCACTCTGCTGGAATGGCGACGGATGTGGGAGCTGGGTTATAGCTTGTATCCGACCATTAGAGATAACTTAAAGGGATTGTACGTCTCATTTTTTTGGGAAAGCCGTGCCTCCCGGGTATGGTCCAGATCGTATAGTTCCGGGATAAATAAGACCCGGTCGATCTTTTTCAATTGAAAAGCGCGTATGGCAAACCCTGCCGAAAAACGTCTGGTCTCAAAGGATAAGCCTGGATTTATTTCAAGGGCATAAAACTCAAGATGCGTATCTCTTACATTCTGAGAAGCTGGATTAGCTACTTTCCTGAAGCTGAACTCCGGAATAACGTTTGCCGTAAAGGCCAGATTTCGCAAGAAGAATATTTTCCCCTGAAATGGTAATTGTACCAAATCGATCCTGTATTCTTCGATTCTTCGTATTACATCGGTACAAAAATCTCCATCAAGGTCAAAACAATGATCGTAGGGGCGAGAAAATTTGTTGATCTTTTTTGCATATCCTATTCCTGCATACATTTCAGTCTTTTGTCTGGACAAAATGTTTCTAAAGACAACCAGACTGTGTGTTAAAACCCCTCCATCGTCTTCATTGCTTAGAATATCCCTCTGGCCCCCTGCCGGCCAATCGTACAGCCTGGTATCATTGGCTTCAATTGACGGGGAGTACATCACAAGCCATTTAAGACTGTCTCTCTGGCCACACAGGGACGAAGTCGCGAAAAAGGGAATGGTGATTAGGAGGAGGAGCTTTAGGTAATTCATAGCTTGTATCCGACCATTAGAGATAACTTAAAGGGATTGTACGTCTCAAAACGTTCGAGAAATTCGGGGTAGGGTTCTTCCATCAAAGGCCCGTATATAAAGGAAGGGAACAGGACCCGATCAATTTTTTTAAGCTGAAAAATTCGCGAGGAAAGCCCAACGAACAGTCTATCAGTTTCGTAACTGATGCCAGGGTTAACTTCAAGGGTATAAAACTCAAATTTACTTGCACTACTTCTATTGACTTTTTTCCTGAAGCTATATTCAGGAATTATACTTGTGTTGAATGCTACCCTATCTAGAATGAAAAATTTTGCCATCAGCGGCAGTTGTACCAAGTCAATTTGATACTCATCAACATAGCTAAACACACTAGGACAATAACGCCCTGGCCCTGGCTCAAAAGCAAAACAATAATCATATGGTCTGAAAAAGCGATTAGTTTTTCTTGCATATCCAAGACCCGCATAGGCTTCAAAATGACCATTTGAGAACCATTTTCTAGAAATAGAAATACTGTGGGTAACGACCACATTGCTTTCACTTTCTCCTTTGAGTCCCGGATCATCAACTTTGTCTGCAAATGAAAAAAGTCTGGTATCATTAGCTTCAAGTGATGGAGAATACATGACCAACCATTTAAGGCTGTCTCTTTGGCCAAAGAGGGACGAAGTCGCAAAAAAGGAAATGGTGATCAGGAGGAGGAGCTTTAGGTTATTCATGGATTCAACATTTGGGGTCTATACTATTAACCAACGTATAACACCAAAAGTATCCACTCTCCCTAGTTTATGAATTCCGGGTAGCTGGTTTTTACTTTTGAGACCACTCAAGAGATGCCATTCAAACTATGCCGGATCCTCCCCTACAACCCCCGCCGCTTCATCTCCTTCATCACCAGACCGTATTCCCGGCCCATATCCCCGGTCACGGAGGTGTTCTCCGCCGCCCGGCGGATGAGGTAGGGC
>JASBTH010000105.1 GCA_030148525.1 Saprospiraceae bacterium
CGGTGGTCCGGCAAAGATGAAATCGTAGGTTTCTCCCGTTCGCTGCATAAACTTAAACACATCGGACTTCACGAGGGTGAGGAATTGGTCGATTTCCAATTCCCTGGCGGTGCGCTTCACACAGCCTACCGCGGGACCGAATTTATCCACGTAAGTGGCGTCGGTACATCCGCGGGATATAAATTCGTAGCAATGATTACCGGTCCCCCCGAAGAGATCGAGCATCCGGGTTTCGGCAAAGGAGATGCGGTTGGTCAGTATATTAAATAGCCCCTCCTTGGATATATCGGTTGTCGGCCTTGTGGGCCAGTTCTTAGCGGGAGGAGTAAACCGTCGGCCTTTAAGCCGTCCACCGATGATACGCATAGTTCAGCATTTTATACCAAGGGAACAACGCCTCGTCAGAGCAGGTTGAGGGCGTGGTCAAAGTAGAAAAAAGGTGGATATTCACGCAGAGGTTCAGCCAGTGATAGCTGGTAAGGTAATTCCAGTAGCTCCAGTTTGGCAAGGTAGCGGTTGAGTAACCGGTATATCTCCGAGTCGGTCATCAATTGTCCGCCCAGGTGGACCTGGGTTGATTGGGGATCCAACTGCAACTGATCAAAGATTAAAAGAACAAAATAGATACAATCCTTGCTCGATTGAAAGGTAAAGGTGTTCTGGAAGTTGAGTTGTCCTTCCCGGAAATGCAGTGCATACAACCGGTTGGAGGTGATATGCAGGTAAACGTGTTCCCCGCTACCGGTAAAATGCAGATTACCGAAATGGTTGATGTAGAGCGAACCAAAATGATGGAGGCTATTGCCGGGTAAAAACCTCTGTAGTAGCTGATATACACGCCCGGGTATGTGATACACCATATGCCCCTTGGCGGGAGGAAGGGCTTCGCTCAGGACCTCGTCGGATTCTTTCAAATCGGTCAGGTGGTCCAGGTAAGACCGCTCTTCGCCTTTGCGGAAAAGCCGCTCCGGAATGACGGTAAAGTAAGGGAATTGGCAAGCTATCTGAATTTTGCCGAAGGTGCGCTGAAGAGCTACCTCACCCCGCAGGAGCTTCTCGAGATGATCGAAGGGGTCACCGGTGGAGTCATCCAGGGCAAAGGAACGATACCAATGCATCCCGCGTTCAGGATGTTGGAGCATATAACTGAAACTGTCCATTCCGACGAGAATGGACAGTTTCGATTGAGCGGTATCCCGCAGCAGGGAATCCTCGTCTTTTATGTCGTAAAGGATCATTCCCAGTTACCCGATAAGTTCGGAGCGTAGAGGTTTCCAAATTTAATTGGTTCCGAGGGATCGTACCCCTGATCATAGCGTGCAAAACGCGGATCGGAATAAGGTCCCATAAAAGTGGAACGCGGTGTTCCCACTTCAACCACCGGAACTTCTGTGCTTTGGTAGTCGATGACATTAGCTGAAATATCGAAGGTGCCGCCACGGGTAAACGGAATGTAGCGTAGCGAATCGAAATTATTCATACTCAACACCTTGCGCATAGAATCGCCCGCAGGCTGATAAACGGTATCGTAGGTAATATCTCCGGTGAAGTCCGGATCATCCGGATCACCGATCACTTTAATGATCTTGAAGTTACCGGTTTCCAGCACCTCGGCCAGGGTATCAAAATCGGAAGCAAATTTGCCCGTAATATCCCGGAACGCCTCTTGGGCCGTACGGATTTTCATGAGCTTGTCAATTACTTGCCGTTCGCGACGCTCTTTCTCAGTTTTGAACGCAATAGGCTCCCGAATACTAGAGTAAAGCGCGTAGACCAGAAATGCGACAATGGCAACAAGGACCAGGTTAATGACTAATCTCATCTTTTCGTTTGTTTTGATGCAAGTATACTATTTTTTCCCAAAATCGAGGGAAGACCTATGCAATTTTAGGGAACTTCTATGACTTACGAGCGAATAGATTGGTCTCTTTTTTCCAGTATAGAATTTTCTTTGTCCCAGATAGTGGTTTTTGAAATTTCTAATTGCCTGGAATTGTAGGGACTTAAGTCGGAATCAGGTAAAAGAGAGCAGGGAATGGCAGTAAAAAAAACTTCGCTGACAACTTAATGCAGTCTTTTTTTCTATCAAGTAGCCACCAAAGTGCATGTTGTTCACTGAGTTCCTCACTGCAGTGAGGAGCTCAGTGAACCAGTTCAGTTACTTGGCCGTACCTCCGATGTGGCAGGTACCTTCGTAACGGGCTCCCTCCTGTACCTGGATACGCCCTGCTTTGATATTTCCGATGATTACGGAGCTGCTTTCCAGGGTCAGAAGGCCTTTTACGTTCAGATCCCCGTCGACTTGGCCCATGATGACGGCGTCCTGAGCATTCAGGTTGCCCTCTACTTTGCCCTGAGGACCGAGGACCATTTTTTTATCACAAATCAATTCACCGCTGACGGTGCCATCTAACCGGATGTTTTCTTTGGAGTGGAAATTACCTTCTATCTTTGTGCCGCTCGAAACGACACAGCTTTTGCCATCGCCCATTCCTGGGACGGATGAACCGGTACGCGTACTGTCTTTGGCTGCTTTTGCTTTTGATGTGGCCATGGGAATATGTATTTGTTAGGTTAAACGTATAAATCAACTGAATTCCGTCGAGTGGTGTTCCCAACGAAAGGAGAAAGCATCAATTTGTACCAAAGCTCTTCTTGAAAGTATATTGCCGGAAAGGGGCAAGAGCAGCAAAATAGAAATATTCAATATTTTATCATAGTTATGGCCATTCAAATTTTAGCGATTGAATCTTCCTGTGATGATACCTCCGCTGCCGTAATTCGCGACGGAGTAGTCCTGAGCAATTGTGTGGCCAGCCAGGAGGCCCACCGCCAGTACGGTGGAGTGGTTCCCGAAGTGGCTTCCCGTGCACACCAAATACACATGGTCCCCGTGGTGGATCAGGCCCTGCGGCAAGCTGGTGTAAAACGCAAGGAGCTATCGGCCATCGCCTTTACCCGCGGGCCAGGGCTTATGGGATCCCTGATCGTGGGCGTCTCCTTTGCCAAAGCCATGGCCCTTGCTCTCGACATTCCGCTCATTGAAGTCCACCACATGCGGGCCCATATTCTGGCCCATTTCGCCGAAGACCCCAAACCCGTCTTTCCCTTCCTCTGCCTGACCGTGTCAGGGGGACATACCGAGTTGGTCGTAGTCCGGGACTTTTTCGATATGACGGTTATCGGTAAAACCATCGACGATGCGGCCGGTGAGGCCTTCGACAAAACAGGTAAGCTCCTGGGGCTGGATTATCCGGCCGGTCCCCACATCGACCGCCTGGCAAAAAAGGGGAATCCAATATTCGAATTTCCCGAGCCCAAGATTGACGACCTCGATTTTAGCTTCAGCGGCCTGAAGACCTCCATCCTTTATTTTTTGCGAAAGCAACTTAAGGGGAACCCGGCGTTCATTACCGAAAACCTCCACGACCTGGCTGCCTCTGTACAAGGCCGGATTGTCAGCATCCTGCTCAATAAATTGCAAACAGCCGTGGACAAAACAGGCATCACCCGCGTAGCTCTGGCCGGCGGGGTGAGCGCCAACTCAGAACTCCGCAATCGACTCGAAGAGATGGGCAGGGAAAAAGGCTGGGAGACCTTCATTCCGCGCTTCGAATTCTGTACTGACAACGCCGCCATGATCGGGGTCACGGCCCATTATAAATACCTGCGGGGCGATTTTTCAAATCAGGAGGTAGCCCCGAAGGCGCGATTGAATTTTGGTGTTTAGAGCGTGTTTGGGACCACTAGAAAAAAGAGGCTAGACAGAAGAATGGAGATAGTCTCCTTCTTCTGTCTGGTATCTTTTATCTTACATCTTATAAAGCACAAACATGGACGTCTGCTTCTCTCCCGAAATGGTTACTGCACATTCCCTTAAACACAAAACGGTAGTGGTAGCCGATATCCTGCGGGCGAGCAGCAGTATCACATCCGGCATTCAGGGTGGTGTGCCGGCAATCCGCCCCGTAGAGCACATCCACCGGCGACATTACTGGCAGGACCGGGGATATTTACTGGGTGGAGAACGCGGTGGCGTGATGGTCGATGGTTTTGACCTGGGCAATGCCCCCCTTGATTATTTGAAGGCTGGCGCCAAAAAGCAAAAGATCATTATGACCACCACTAACGGTACCCGGGCCATACAGGTGAGTAAACACGCCGGGCAGCTATTGGTCGGTTCTTTTTTAAACCTGGAGGCTATTGCTGAATATTTGTTGAAAGACCGACCTCCTCTCCTGGTCGTTTGTTCCGGATGGAAAGGTACTCCATCCCTGGAGGACAGTCTTTTTGCCGGCGCGCTTCTGGACCGGCTGGGCACGGAGTACGACGCACCCCTCAGCGATGGTGCCCGCCTGGCCATTACCAATTACCGATACCATAAAGAACACTTGTCCCAAACGGTGCGGAATAGCTCCCACGGACAACGCCTGCTGGGCATGCAGCGTGAAGAAGATATTGAATACTGTTTGCAACAAAGCATCTATCCGGTAGTGCCCATTTTAAAGGGGGAAGAAATAGTGGCTCTGGGCTCTTAGCTGGCTTTCGCCAAAAAGTATATACCCAATCCCGACAGGTCGATTAAACCGTCCCATATTGGTCTGGAAGTGTACATTTACTTATCACCAAACGAAATTAATACTGATGCGCTACCTTATCTTTTTGTTCTGCCTTGCTCTGTTCTTCTCAGCCTGCCAGACCGAAACGCCCGCCAAACCGGAGGAAGGACACCAGGTGGCTCCCACCCAAACCACCTACGATTCCCTCCTGGCCGCCCAATACGGAGCCGATGATTACGGCATGAAATCCTACGTGATGGCCTTCCTCAAGCGGGGTCCCAACCGCGACCTTTCAGAAGAGGAAGCACAGAAACTCCAAATGCAGCACCTGGAAAACATCAACCGCATGGCCGAAGAGGGTGATCTGATCCTCGCCGGCCCCTTTCTGGACGACGGCGACATCCGGGGCATTTACATATTCGATGTAAGAACTGTCGAAGAAGCCGAAGCCCTGACCAATACCGACCCCGCCATAAAGGCCGGCAGCCTGGTGATGGAACTAAAACCCTGGTACGGCAGCGCTGCCCATGTCGTCCGACAGGGCGGGAAAGCCAGTCGCTTTGGCAGCCGCATGAGCCTTGATGCGCGCGTTCTCGACAAACGTGGTTCCGTCTTCGATTG
>JASBTH010000118.1 GCA_030148525.1 Saprospiraceae bacterium
TCGAACCCTCGTTTATGTTTCAGACGACGGCCGGAAATACCGAGATCATGCTGCAAGCTTTGGGCGGTTACCAATTGAACGATGAATGGAAGCTCCACGCGGGGCCGGGTTATCGTTTTGGTGATTCCGGGCAGATCCTCATGGGCGTCACCTATGATGAAAACCTGAGGGTGGGCTTATCCTACGATATCAACCTCTCACAGGTTACCGACATTAGTAATTACCGGGGCGGTTTTGAATTGGGTGCAAGCTATATCATCAAGATTTTCAAGGAACCGGATGTGAAGCCTGCCATTTTGTGTCCCCGACTTTAAAAGATATTGATGCCGGCTACGGGCCGGATCATGCATAAATCAACCGAATCTATGAGACGTGTGCTGTTATTGGTAGCTTGTTTGGGTGTCACCGGCGCCCTGATGGCGCAACCCATCACCAAGTCGACCTACAATTCCATGTTGCAGGTGGCCGAGGAAAAGCTCGAAGCTAAGGACTACTACAATGCGCTCGACTACTACGAGCGAGCTTATGAGGAAAAGGAAAACCGCGATCTGCTTCCCATGATCGCCGAGTTGAGCCTGAAGGTACGCGACTACGCCAAGGCCCGTCGCACCTACGCCAACGTCTTCCGCCGGGCCGACGAAGGTGAATACGAGGAGATGCGCTATAATTACGGACTGGCCTGTAAAGGCTACGAACGCTACGATGAAGCCATCGAGCAATTCCAGTTGTTCATCGAAAGCTCCAATGACGAGACCATGAAGGATCTGGCGCGCAACCAGATCACCGGCGCGGAGATGGCTAAGGCTTTCGATAGTCAGCGCAGCGATGATCTGCCTGAGCCGGACCGCATTTCCCGGAAGGTGAACCAGGCTTTTTCGGAATATTCACCAGCATACAGTCGCAGTGGAAACCTCTATTTTTCGACCTTCCCCTCGGAAGAGGTGATCATTGTGGAGACCGAAGGTTGTGAAGGCTGTTATTCCATGATATACAAGTCGAACGTCGATGAAGACGGCGACTTCGAAGACCCCTCCGAATTACCTCCGACGATTAACCGCCCTGGCTACCATACCAGTGGCGTCTCTTTTGATCGCGAGGGTACTACCATGTACTACACCCAGGCCGAACTCCAGGGAAATACGGTAAAGTCCAGCCGCATCTACGCCAGCCTCGGCGGGGAAGACGATTGGGATGCCGGTAACGAACTGATAGGAGTGAACGGCGAATGGGTGGCTATGCATCCTGCCCCCGGCGAACTATTCGGCAGTAAAGTTCTCTTCTTTGTATCTGATATGGATGGAGGTGAAGGTGGCCTGGACATTTATTACGCAACCTACAAAAGTGAAGGAGTATACGGCGATCCCGTAAACCTGGGGCCCAAGATCAACACCCCCGCCGACGAAGTGACACCTTTTTACTTCGATGGCACCCTCTACTACAGCTCCGATGGCCACCCCGGCCTTGGTGGGCAAGATATTTTTTACACCGTTTGGAACGGTAGCTTTTGGTCGGAACCCAAAAACATGGGGGCGGGTTTTAACTCCGCTCAGGACGATCAGTATTTCCGCCTCGATAACGAAGGTTACAAAGGCTTCTTTACCTCTAACCGTCCCGGGGGAACCTCCGTATACTCGCGTACCTGCTGCGATGATATCTACGGTTTCGAAATTGAAAAAATCGAAGCCGATCTCATAGTAGGCGTATTTGATGACCAGAAAAAGGTGATCAAAGGTTCTACCGTTGACTTAAAAGTCCGGGCCGCTTCCATGACCCGTACCATCGATCAGCAAACCAATAATGATGGTAACCGCTTCGACTTTATGCTGGACCTCGAAGAGACCTATCAGGTTATTGCATCCAAGGAGGGATACTATCCGGATACGGCCCTGATCGCCACCGTGGGTCTTAAGGAATCACGTACTTTTGAGCAACGTTTCTATTTGAAACCACTGCCACCTCCCGAACCAACGGAGCCCACCGAGCCCGAGGGGCCGCTGTACGATACAGTGACCATTGAGCAGGCCATCGTGCTGGAAAATATCCTGTACGATTTCAACGACGATAAAATCCTGCCCGCCGCGGAATCCGATCTGCAGGTAATCCTGGAGCTGCTGTACGAATACCCGGAAATGGTGATTGAGATGGGATCACATACCGATGTTCGTGGTGATGATGATTACAACCAAAACCTCGCCCAACGCCGTGCCGAATCGGCCCGCACCTGGTTGCTGGAGCGCGATATTGATCCCAACCGGATCCAGGCTCGCGGGTACGGAGAGGAAGTGCCCCAGACTGTCTCGGAGCGCATTGCCGGGCAATACGATTTCCTGGCGGTTGGCGATGTGCTGACCGAGGAATTTATCAATAACCTGGAGACCGAAGAGCAACAGGAAGCTGCCCACCAGATCAACCGTCGTACCGAATTCAAGATCGTCGAAGGCCCCACGAGTATTACCATCCAGCGCACCCGACTGCTGAAAAAGGATGGTGAAGAAGGTGCCGATGCGTCGAATAAACCCAAGCCCGACCCAAGGGTCCATCCGCTTTCTTCCCTGTACGGGCGTACCACACCGGAACTGAACGGATTGCCCTTAATGGTATTCGAAGATCGCACCCACGATTTCGGGAACATGGAGCGTGGTGACGTTCGTTCACAAGTTTTCAAGTTCACGAATGAAGGGGATGGACCGCTGAAGATATCCGTGGTTTCTGCCTGTGATTGCACCACTACGGATTATCCCACCAAGGCAATTGCTCCGGGTGAATCAGGCCAGATCAAAGTGACGTTTGATAGCACCGATAAGGAAGAGAACGAGATTATCGACGTAGATATCATTCTCGAGCAATCGGATCCCGACGGGACGCCCATTATCGAGAAGCTGCGATATAAGTACAATTTGATCCAGTAAGGTGCCCTGACTTTCGTCAAAAAAGCCTCTGGGCGGATCATCCGCCCAGAGGCTTTTTTATTCGTTAACCAATTCCAGGTTGTCGAGTACCCAGGGCATCAGCTCCGAAACGGTGGGGTGTACCAATACTACTTTCCGATATTCCCGGCAGGGAATTTTGCTGTGCATGATGGCGGCGAACATATTGATCACTTCATCGCCGCCCGGACCGAGGATGGCTGCACCGAGTATTAAATCGGTATCGGCATCCACCAGCAATTTGGCAAAGCCCTGAGTTTCACCCATCTCTTTTGCACGGCTGATACTGCTCATTGGCTTAGTGGCCTTCAGCACTTTTTTGCCGGAAGCCAGTGCTTCTTTCTCCGATAGTCCAACCCGTCCCAGTGATGGATCGGTGAACAGGGCATACACGGGAATGCGATCCGATTGTTTCCGGCTTCCGCCAAAAAGGTGATCCAGCACGACTTCGGCATCATTCACGGAAGTGTGGGTAAAGGCCCCTTTCCCATTCACGTCACCCAGGGCAAATACGCCCTCGACGGAGGTTCGGCAATAATCATCGATCTGAATATATCCCCGGTCGTTGGTCTTAATACCGGCTGTATCCAGTCCGATTCCGGAGGAATTGGGGCGACGACCTGCTGCAACCAGCAAATGAGAGCCAAAAATATCTTGCTCCCCGTCCATTGAACGGGTCGCTACTAATACCCCTTCATCAGTGCGGGATACCCGGTATGCCTCGCTGCCCGTATGAATGGTAATTCCTTCCTGTTCCAGGATTTCCCGTACGCCCTGAGCTACATCCGCGTCTTCCC
>JASBTH010000121.1 GCA_030148525.1 Saprospiraceae bacterium
CAATCTTGAACTCACCATCGAAGAAGCCAGCCGCATCGAAGAGGCACAGCTGGATGAAAAGTTCTTCCAGGGCTACTTCGGGGAAGAAACCGAGGTGACGTCCGAAGAGGAGGCCCGTGAAAAAATCAGGGAGAATATTGCCGGATACTACAATAAGCAGGCCGAAGCTCTGCTGTTCCGGGATATGCAGGAAGACCTCATGGAGAAAAACAAGCCGGCGCTCCCGAATGACTTTCTGAAACGCTGGATTCTGGCTTCCAATGAAGAAGCAACGCCTGCGGATGTCGATAAGGAATTCGACACCTTTACCGAGAATCTACGGTGGACTCTCGTTCGCAACCGGCTGGTGGAGCGTTTTGAGCTCAAGGTCGAGCAGGATGAGATAATGGAAGGATTCAAGGATCGGGTCCGCGGATACCTCGCACAAAACCCGGGCATGATGGACGATAGCTTTATCGACCAGATGGCTATGCGACTGATGCAGGATCAAAAACAAGTGGAACAAATCTACGACGAGTTGCTTACCGATAAGTTGTACGATGCACTGGTTGAGGTAGTTACAGTCAAGGACAAACCCATTGCTATGGATGAATTTCTCACCATTGCTCAGGAAGCCCAACAGAAAGCACAACAACAATCAGCAGCACCGGTAGCCGAAGAGGAAGAGTGATCTTGCAAATTATTTTCGGACCTGCTCAACCGCCTTCCAATTGGGTTGTTAAGTAATTGCGAAATCCGAACAAAGAGATTTGACTACACTTTTACGTAGCCATCTAAAAACCAAGGTATGTATTCAAAAGACGAATTTATGAAGTATGCTACTCGCCATCTGGGCATGAGTAGTATGCACCTTGAAAAATATGCGGAGCAAGCAACTCCACGTGTTCCAAATATTCAGGGCTTTACCCCTAATGTTATTGAGGAGCGACAAATGAATATTGTCGGCCTCGATGTTTTTTCCCGCCTCATGATGGACCGCATTATCTTTATGGGTGTGCCGGTCAATGATTACGTGGCGAATGTGATCCAGGCTCAATTGCTGTTCCTGGAGTCCACCGACCCCAAGCGCGATGTACAGATGTTTATCAATAGCCCCGGTGGGTCAGTAATGGCCGGATTGGGTATTTATGATACCATGCAATACGTGTCTCCCGATGTAGCCACAATTTGTACCGGAATGGCTGCCTCCATGGGGGCCGTCCTGCTCGCAGCCGGTACGGCCGGTAAACGGACATGCCTGAAGCACAGCCGGGTAATGATCCACCAGCCACTGGGTGGCATGCAGGGACAGGTGTCAGATATGGAGATTTCCTACAACCTGATCAAGCAGATGCAAAAAGAGTTGTACGATATCCTCTCCAAGCATTCTGGTCAGACTTACGAGAAAATTGAAGAAGATAGCGACCGTGACCACTGGATGGTCGCCGACGAAGCTAAAGAGTACGGCCTGATTGACGAGGTATTGAGTCGCAAAGACAGTGCCGAGGCCAAAAAAGACTAATTAGCTCCAACCCCAAGCCGTTCCGGGTAGCCTCTTTGGTGCCGGAACGGCTTGCTTTTTCCGGGAAGATCCATCCAAGGCAACACGTATTATTTTTTGTCGTATCTTCTCGGGTATTCGAATAAAGAAAGAATAGCCCAAATCATTTCCGGGTTATTCCCTAGCGAACTTTAAGATCATCGATCATGCGAAAGGGAAAGCAGAATTACCGTTGCTCATTTTGTGGGCGGGATAAGTCGGAGGCGCTGATGCTGATTGCCGGCATCAACGCCCATATTTGTGAAGTTTGTGTCGAGCAGGCGAATGATATCATTCAGGAAGAGCTGTATGGTAAAAAGCGCATGCCGGAGGAGGGCGAACCCGCTAATGTAGCCCCGGGCAAAGACTTTACACTGCCTGACAGCCTGACTCCCGTTGATATAAAGACCCACCTGGATCAATATATTATTGGACAGGACGAAGCAAAAAAATATCTTTCCGTTGCGGTGTACAACCACTATAAGCGACTGGGTCAGACCCATAATGACGGTATCGAAATAGAAAAATCAAATATTGTACTGGTTGGACGCACGGGTACTGGTAAAACCCTCCTGGCTAAAACCATCGCCAAATACCTGAACGTACCCTTTGCTATCGTGGATGCCACGGTTTTTACCGAAGCTGGCTACGTGGGTGAAGATGTGGAAAGCATCCTCAGTCGGTTGCTTCAGGTTTGTGATTACGATGTAGAATCCGCTCAGCGCGGGATCGTATACATCGATGAGATCGATAAGATTGCCCGCAAAAGCGATAACCCCTCTATCACCCGTGATGTGTCGGGCGAAGGTGTGCAACAGGCCTTGCTGAAAATGCTGGAAGGTACTGATGTAAACGTACCGCCCCAGGGAGGCCGTAAACACCCCGAACAGAAAATGGTCAAGGTCAATACCGAGAACATTCTCTTCGTCTGTGGCGGAGCTTTCGATGGTATCGAAAAGAATATTGCCCGTCGGGTGAATACACAAGTTATCGGTTTTAAGAGCGGAGAAATTGCAGAGGTGGACCGCGAGAACCTCTTGCAGTACATTACGCATCAGGACCTGAAAAGCTACGGACTGATCCCCGAACTCATCGGTCGACTACCGGTACTGACCTATTTGGATCCACTGGATCTGACTGCCTTGAAACGGATTCTGGTCGAGCCAAAAAATTCGCTGGTTAAGCAGTACAAAAAACTATTTTCCCTGGAAAACATCGAGTTGGAATTCTCGGAAGATGCGCTTGAATTCATCGCCAACAAGGCCATGGAGTTTGAGCTCGGTGCCCGTGGACTTCGTTCCATATGCGAAGCCATCATGACCGACGCCATGTTTGAATTGCCATCACAGAAGGACATCAAGAAGTTTACCATTACCGGAAAGTATGCGGAAGAAAAGCTGAGCCGGTCCCGGCTCCTGCAACCCAAGGCAGCGTAATCCAGCGAGGATTTGTTGATGGGAATATTGAATTTAGTATACTAACAACTCAGGCCCGGCCAGAATATTCTGCCGGGCTTTTTTATTGTGCATGCCGGAAAACGCATTGAATTTGTTGAGACAAAACCGGGACGTATTTTCTTAAGACACTGAAAAACAATGAGAATCACAACTGTCCGGTTTTTGTCCAAGCGTAAATGACTTTTTTTTTTACTTCTTGTGGAAGTATTTGTTGAAATATTTGCACAGCCTGTCTAGCCAGGGTCCAAAAATTTTAAAAAAAGATTGGGGTCGGATACATAAATTTTGGGTTCTCAGCACTTCAAAGTGCTCCTCATATAGGTAGTATATGACTTTCCTTTAATACATGGCCTCGCTTGGTCCATTCAAAAGCACGTATTGGGTTCAATGATCTGAATAGATTATTCAACCTAGTTACGATTATTAGTCCTCCCCCCGACCTTTTTTATCTAACGCACTCATTAATAAAGTTCTATATCATTCACTTGACCTAATTTTCACTAACTTTTAAATTAATCTTATGAGAAAAACGAACTACTTAGAAGTTCGTCCCACAAATTTACTTTGGCTTTTCGTGGGAATGCTTTTGTTCGTATCGCAGAGTACTATTGCCCAAACCATTGGTTGCGAAGACCGGGTGAATGTGACTCTGGGTTCGAACTGTACCTTTGAACTGACCATGGATCAGGTTGCTGCCGGATCTGGTTTTTCAGCTGACAATTTTTTGATCGTTGTCAATGACGGGAATGCCAACAATGGTCCTACCATCGATTGTGCTGGAACGTACACCTACGGTATCTTCGAAAACGATCAAGGTGATGAGGGCGACCTCATCTGCTGGGGCGAGGTACTCGCTGAAGACAAGACAGCTCCCGTTGTAGAAGACCACTATGAAAAACCAGACGACATCGAATGTGTCTACATTGATGATCTGGTAAACAATCCCAACTCAACAGATGACACTCACCCT
>JASBTH010000135.1 GCA_030148525.1 Saprospiraceae bacterium
GTACCGGTACATGCGGGTAGCGTTGCCGCCCCCATCGGCCATGTCGTCGGGCTGGATATACCGAAACAGCATATTGCCGGGTATGTCCGGGTCTTCAATTATTTCCTCGACAAAATTAGGGCCCGGGTTGTCCTGACTAAAATCGTCAAATGCCAGCGAGGGTCCGCTGGTTTCACCGGGCAGGTCAGAGGCATCGTAAAAATACCACTGCTGGGCCGAGAGGGCAGTAAGCCCTAAAATAAATAGAGGCAAGAGTAAAAGTGCCTTTTTCATAAGCCTAAGTTTAATTGGTTGAATACAAGTGTAAAGGCATAGCACAGACCAGGCTATCGGGGGCCATTTCAGCCCGGTCCGTAGCTAATTCCTTGGTTTGGTGTTTATTGTGGGCGGGTTGTGCGGTCGAATAATGCCCCAACCGCACAATCCACTGCCTGGATTAAGTTCTTTTTGTTAAGGTGAGGCTGAGCTACTTGCTAAATAACGGATCGTCACAACCTCGCAATCAGTTAATAACCCGGGTTTTGGTATCCTTCCGCATTGAACATAGCATCCAGCTGGTTCTGAGGAATAAAACGGAGTCCGTGAAACTCCTGTATGAAAGGAGCTGCATCGGGATTATTTGCTTGTATGCGATCCACCAGTGTTCCCGTGCGTTTGAGGTCGAAGAACCGCTGGTTCTCCGTAGCTAATTCCCGTGCCCGTTCGTCGAGGATGAAGTCCAGGTCGAGGTCTCCGGCCTCAATGCGCATCGCATCTTCCTGACCTTCGACCGAGCGTGTTTCCCGCAAGGTGTTGATCAGTTCGAGCGCAGCGCCGGTATTACCCTGCATGAGCTCGGCTTCAGCGGCGATCAGGTACATTTCAGAAATGCGGAAAACATAGGCGTCCCGCTTGCTGAATTGAGTGGTCAGCTCGGGCCGTGTCGGATCTTCGTATTTCTTGGTGATCGGGAAATAGAACTGGCGATTGATGACGGCATTGTTGAAAGAGCCGTCTTCCAGATACATATCGTTGATATCAATGATGATATAGCCTTTTTCCGGATGGAAATAGAATAGATCATCTTCACTGAATCGTGCTTTCTCACTTTCGGGTACCGGAGTCTTTGAGAAAAGAATGGCAGTATCGCCGATCTCAAACATGGGCTCTGCCCATTTTTCCCGTTCCAGGGTAATGCGTTCGCCGTCGACAAAGATGAAAGGACGCCATTTGGGGATTGCTGTCTGACTATTGGCATACCACACATTTTTGAAGGATCCGTAGAAGCGTTCATCCACGGTCTCATCGTAGAGGTCCAGGAAGAACTTGGTAGGGCCCCAGCGCTGAAAACCACGACCGTTCTCGAGGTCGCGAACCATACCCCAACTCAGGTTTTCGTACCGAATCTCCCACATGACGTGACCGGTGTTACCACCATCGCGTTGGATCAAGCCGGCGGTATTGTAGATGTCGCCGTTGGCATCGGTAAACTGAGCACTGGTGAATACGGGATTATCCGAGTAGTTGACCGACCAGATGATCTCGTCGTTCTGGATGTTTTCAATATCCCAGATCTGCGACCAGTCGTCGAGCAACTGATAGTTGTATTCGTTGATGACCCGGTTAGCGTAGAAAGCAGCGCTGTCGTAATGCTCGCGGTACAGGTGGGTGCGGGCCAGCATGGCCTCCGCGACCGGCAGCGTAATGCGGCCGTAATCCGCAGTCCCTACCTCTATCGGTAAGCCTGCCTTGGCGGTGTACAGGTCAGTGAATATCTGGTCGTAGAAGGTCTCCACTGGCGTGCGGTTCGCATCGTGGATAGCCGTCTGGGTAGGCTCGGTAGTGAAGTGTACGCCTCCCCAGATCTCGGTGATCATCCATAAGTAATAAGCCCGTAAAAAGGCAACCTCACCGCGGCGTTGCTCCCGTACCACCTCCGAAGAGAAAGGCACTTCGTCAATATCGCGCAGGGCCAGGTTACAGGTGTTGAGTCCTTTGTACAATTCCCGCCACAGGGCGTTCATGCGTTCCTGCTCCTCGGCGCCGGTAAAATTCTGGTAGGTGGTAAAGCCCTGTGACCGGTTGTCCAGACCAAAGGTGTAAAGGTCGGTGCCCGCTTCGGTGAGGTCCCACCCGTTTTCCTTACCGTAGAAAGCCCGCAGGGTAATGTAACAGGCATTGATCAGGGTTTCGAAGGTTTGTTCCGAAGTGGTAATGGATTCGGAGTTTTCCCCGCTTAAGTATTCTTCCTGGAGGAAATCCTCACAGCTTGCCAGCAAAAAGATGCCGGCGAGCAGGAAGTAGGATATACGTTGTTTCATGACAGTCATTTTTTCGATTTCAGTTTATTGGCCGGGATTATTAAAAGCTGACATCAAGTCCAAACAGCCACAAACGCGCCAGGGGCCAGCTGATGCTACCGTTCCGCTCCGGATCGAGTCCGTCGAACAGTTCACTGTACAGAATGAATGGGTTACGCGCACTGGCGTACACCCGCAGTGAACTCATGGGTAAGCGATCGATCATGGTCTTTGGGAAACTGTACCCCAGGGTAATGTTTTTGATCTTGATGTAGGAGCCGTCGCGGTAGCGCAAGGTTTGCTCGAATGGGAGTTCAGCCCGCGTAGCATCATAACGGGGATAGTCGTTGGTTGGATTCTCAGGGGTCCAGTAGTCCACTGCCACCATGTTGTCGTACATCCGGGGGTCATAGGAGTACGCTCCGGCATCGATCATCTGGCCCATGCGGGCAAAGATATTGACCGAAAGATCAACCCCCTTGAACGT
>JASBTH010000143.1 GCA_030148525.1 Saprospiraceae bacterium
ACGAAAATGAGTACGACAAATACGTAGATCGATCCCTGCTGGGCAAACCAAAAGCCCAGCGGGAAACCACCTATCTGGAAATTGTTGAGATAAGGAGCAAAGAGGATTCCAGCTCCATAGGATACCACAAACCAAATCAATAGCAAGGCCACCAGATAGCGCACATTGGTTCGCCAGTAGCCCTTTAAATCCTTAGTATCCGACATAGTGGAGTTGTTAAATGAATGAATAGTTAGAAAACTATGTTCTGACGTTTGGTCTTTCAAGGCCTAAGAATAATGAAAATCAAATGGATTTTCGGAACCAGAACCTACTTATGTACTCATTGAACAGGCAAAGGCCCAAATGTACCTGCAACTAATTCCCTGATTATTGGATAAGATGGTTTAACTTATTCCCATTATGTCAAACGTCATTCCGGATCGTATACTATCCTTTATCGAGGACTTCCCACCCTTCTACTTTTTGGCGAAAGCCGAATTGCTGGACATCGCCAAAAGGATTACAGTGCGTTATTGCCCACCTAAAACGACCTTGTTCTCGGCCGGTGAATCGACTCAGGGGCATGTATATCTCATCCGCGAGGGGGCCATTAATCTCCTGGATGGGAATCAATTAGTCGACACCTGCGACGAGGGTGATCTGTTGGGAATCCGCCCCCTATTAGCTGGCCGGCCACACCTTTTAACCGCACAGGTTCAGGAGGAAACGTTGGTGTACATCATTCCCGCTGCCGTATTTACGGAACAAATGGCAGAGCACCCTTCAGTGAACCTGTATCTGGCCAGACTGGTAGCTGAAGACACCCAACGCCGTTTTGGGGCTCGTTCGGGAGCTGGCCTTGTGTATGATTCGATAGAAAAAGGGGAGGAACACGCTTTTACCGATATGCTGCGCACCGTACCGAATCGCGAACCAGTGACCTGCTCGCCGGAATACAGCATTAAGAAAGCAGCACTCATTATGTCCGCTGAGCAAGTAAGCTCCATTATTGTCGTGGACAGGGATCAACGACCGCTGGGCATCGTCACCGATAAGGACCTACGACGACGAGTAGCCACCGGTATCATCAGCATCGATAGCCCGGTAAGTGAGCTCATGTCCGCACCGGTACACACTGTTCCGCCGGATCAAACCCTGGCAGACGTACAAATAGACATGGTGAAAATGGGGATTCATCACCTCATTGTTACCGAAGACGGTTCAGACCAGTCGGCCGTAGTCGGGGTAGTTACTGAACACGAAGTACTGGTCACCCAGGGACAACACCCGGCCGTGTTTCTGCGTCGTATTCACCGTGCTGCGGGGGCTATCGAATTAGCCGATCTTCGCACAAAAGCCGAACAATTGCTCAGGCAGTATCTCGACCAGGAGATCTCCATTACGTTTATTGCCAGTATAATGACGGCCATTAATGACGAAATTACCCGCCGGATAATCGACAGAGCCGTAAAAAAGCTATCTCAGGAAGGATACGGAGAGCCCCCCGCGCCCTTTTGTTGGTTAGCACTGGGTAGCGCTGGTCGCGAAGAACAATTATTGCGTACCGACCAGGATAATGCCCTGCTTTTTGAACCCGGCGAAACGAATCAATTAGAGACCTCCCGTAACTACTTCCTGGAATTGGCACGTCTGGTTACCAGTGATCTGGTCACCGTAGGCTTTAAGTATTGCCCGGCGGATATGATGGCTAGCAACCCAAAATGGTGTCTGTCCTTTGAGGAATGGAGAAATCAATTCAGTACCTGGATTGATGACCCCGACCCCACAGCGATCCTGCATTCCAGTATCTTTTTCGATTATCGTTCCGTGTATGGCCCGGCTGAATTAACCACCCGTTTAACCCAACACATTTTCCAGGATTTGCGCCAAAAGGAAGTCCTGTTGCGGTACCTCGCCCGGGAAGCAATTCAAAAGAAGCCACCTTTATCGTTCTTTCGGTCCTTTGTGGTGGAGCGGTCAGGTGAACATAAGGATGCTTTCGATCTGAAGGCCCGTGCCATGATGCCCCTGACGGATGCCGCCCGGGTACTGACGCTGGATATTCGTATTGACAAAGAAAATAACACGTTTAGCCGTTTTGAGCGATTGGCGGAACTGGAACCCCAAAATGCAGATATATACCGGGAAGCTGCCGCTGCGTACGAGATCCTGATGCGTTACCGGGCTGCTAAGGGCCTGGAGCAGGGTGATTCCGGGCGCTACATTTACCCGGATTCTCTGTCGAAACTCGAGCGGATCAATCTGCGGCATTGCTTTAAGTCAGTGCGAGAGTTGCAGTCTCTGCTTATAACTCGTTTCCAACTCGCACAAATGATATAACTCATGCCCGACTTTTGGTCTTTCTTAAAAAAACGCAAAAAAAGCAAAGTGCCTTCATGGTGGTATGCACATTTAGAAGCTTGTGAAAATAGGTGGGCCCCGTCAATGCCTCTGCAGGATGCACCAGTCGTGGTATTGGATACGGAAACCACCGGTTTAAATGTTCACCGGGATAGGATTCGTTCGATCGGGGCCATTCACATCCGGTACCCGGTGCTTCTCACCGATACGTTTTTTGAACGGCAATTCCCGGTAGCATCGGAGATGGACAGAGGAGTGATCGTGCACCAAATCTTGCCCCATCGTGGCCAATCGGAATTGGCCATTGGCCTGAAAGCCACGGTTGATTTTATCGGTTCCCGAATAATTGTAGGCCACCATATTGCCTTTGACGGGAAAATGTTGGAACGGGCACTCAGCCAACACTTTCAGTGTCGGGTTAAACTTCCAAACCCACTGGTAGATACGGCCTATCTGGCACAACGATTATTTCCCCGACACCCTATGCAGCGCCCCTGGTCGCTGGATGAACTGTGTCAGCATCTCAGCATCCCCGCATACGAACGACATACTGCGGCAGGCGATGCCTTTGCCACCGGACTGGTCTACTTGAAACTCGTGGGGCGCTTGTCGGAAACACGGTCTCTGCGGCTGAAAGATATACTGTCGCCTCCCCGAAAGCCCTGGGGGTTGTAGAAAGACGTTACGAATCCCCCACCACACTAGGAAAAGCGTTGGGATTGACCTAATTTTGCGATCTGATAACCACCTCTGACATGACCAAACAACTCCTGCCCCTGTTTTGCTTCTTGCTGCTCATCGGAGCGGGATGTACATCCGAACCCTCACCGGTCGATCCCGAGCCTCCGAAAGAGGCTTACACCATGTATACGTTCGAACGGAAATCAGCCTCCTGTTCGACTGATAGCTCTCGCTGTGCTGTTTTCAAAGCTGAATTCCCCTTGTTGCGCCCCGAACTAGCTGGTCCTAACACAGCAAATAAAATTAATGCAACCGTGCGCAGGGAAGTGGTTAATGCCTCCGGTCTTGCTAATCCGGACGAAGCCCCTTCCGTGCAAAGCCTGGAAGACCAATGCAAGCGTTTTTTTAACGATTA
>JASBTH010000160.1 GCA_030148525.1 Saprospiraceae bacterium
CCAAAGTTTGTTTTGTCGACGGGATATTGTGGCCCTGAATACCACCCAATATCCGGATCGAGCAACCGCTGTGCTTCCGTCTTTAACCAGTTCGTATTGTACTGAAAGCTATACGCCGTGGTACCCCGACTTTGTTGTACCAGCAATTCACCGATACAAAGTGGCTCAGTCAGCCCTTTCCAATGGGCATACACCCAGATGGTCTGTTTGTTGGGAGTAGCCATCACAATAACTCCAGATCCTGCAGCTTCCGCCCCAGTGGATCATCCGCTGCCAGTTTTAGAAAATCTTCGTGTAAGCCGAGCACCCGCATGACTTTGAAATAGGCCCCGATGGATACACTGGGTTTGCCCGACTCAATGAAATATAAGGTCGTCCGGTCAATATTAGCCCGTTCCGCTACCTGGATGGTGGTCAGTTTACGCCGCTTGCGGGCCAGCTTAATCTGTTCGCCCACTTGCTCCAGGATTCGCTGATGCTGGGGGAAGAGGAGCTGCCTTTTGTTCATTGTTGATTATTTTCAACAAAAATACAGGTTTTGTTGAAAATAATCAACAGTAAAGGGTTTGGTGCTGACACCACCTCCTGCAGCCCGCCGACCATCTGTCAATTAAATGACTCCCCCCCATAACTACCCAATCAGGTGGGTTTCCGGGCAGGGTATAGTCGTAGCTTACCCCAGAAATGAACCCCTTACCCATATTCATAGGTTTTTTATGACCTTTTTTCCTCCCGGGGGGAGCCTCAGTTTTGAACGTTCCAAATTGACTCTGTTTGTCCTTTTCCTATTAACTATCGCGCTGGGGAGCGGCATCCCACGACTGGAAGTACGCAATAGCTTTGCCGGTGAACTGCCGGCCGAGGATCCCATCAATCAGGACACTGAGCAGGTAAAAGCCTTTTTCGGTAAACGCAGCGTGGTACTGATCGGACTGGAAGCCGATAATGTGTACAACTCGGGCACCGCCCGCAAGATCAAGGCGATCTCGCAGCGCTTGGCCGAAGTACCCTACGTGCTGCCAGAAAAGGTCGTCAGCCTGGTGACCTTGCCCAAGGTGAGCCAATGACCGTGGGGCCTGGAGACGGGCACCTTTTTGGATGCGGTACATATCCCCGGAGCGCCCATTCTCTTGGAAGATGTGCAACAGGACATCCGCCGACCATGCTGGTCGCCGATACGACCGATATCGTGGTGCCCCGACAAGAAGCTAAAGTTATCGTGGATGCCTTACCCCATATCCAGCCATTATTCACACAGGGGCTTGGCCATAATCTGCGGTGGGATCAGGTACGCGGCCAGGTCTTACATTTTATTAAAACCTAACTATGCCATACATAAAAAAACCGGGATCTATGGGGTCCCGGGAAATCGACCAGTTGATACAAGAAAATGCCCTGGACACCCTACAGGAGATCGAAGCCTTACTGGACCGCCATCAAAAGTTGCGGTTGCTGGTAGCGGATTCCCCGGAAAAGGATGTATCTTTTTATCGGAGACATCTCCGACCCCGCAAATTTAAGTGGCCCCTCCGACGGTGGTGGATCTTAACCTCTTTCTCTACCTAATGGATTGATATTATGTTTCAGAAATCTTTTTTGATCGGTCTGCTTCTTCCGGTACTTTGCATACCACTAGACATTTTTTTATTCGGGGTTCGGCTGACGCTCACCCCTTTTTTGATAATCAACAACTTAAGTCCACTGAGCAATAGTCGAAGTAGGCACAAAAAAGAGTTTTGTCTGGTAGTATGCGTGCTTTGTCTGGGAAGCTTTTCTGCTGTAGCCAATGATGCCGTGCAGCAGCGCCTCGATTCCCTGGAGGCGGCCCTGCCCGCTATGGCTCCCGGCGAGGATAAGTTTCATACGATTACCGGTCTGGCCTTTGATTATGCCCGGCTGCAACCGGAGCGCGCTATGCATTTTGCGGAAGCGGCAAAAACTCTGGCCGATGAGCTGCAGAACGAGGAGTTACAGATGCGTACCAACTATTATTTTGGCGTCATCCACAAAAACCTGGGTAATCACGAGCAGGCACTATCTCATTTTGAGCCTTATGCCGACTACTATACGGCGAAGGACGATAAGACCGAGATTTGTTATGTGCGATACCAGACGGGAATCACCAAAGCAATGATGGGGAATTACCTGGAAGCGATCAAAGACCTGTACGTCAATATCAAAATGGCCCAGGAATTGGGCTATAAAGATACGGAAGCCAACACCATGACGGCTATCGCCAGTATCTATCGGGAGATGGAAGAGTACGAGAAGGCCATTGCGATCAACGAAGAGGCCCACGACCTTTTCCAGGACCTGGACCATGTGAAAGGGATGGCACAGGCCCTGATCAATAATGGGAATATTTTCTCTTTACTCGATCAGCCCGACCGGGCCCTGGACGCTTACGGGCGGAGTTTGCAGTTGCTGGAGGGGACCAACGATATCTACTATCGAGCCTATACCTACCTCAATATGGGGGAGTTGCACATCAAAATGGAAGCCTGGGATAAGGCAGAAAGGGAACTCAACAAAAGTCTGCCCATGCTCCTGGAATTGGGGCAGTCGCGGGGCATCAGTGATTGCCGGCACCACCTGGGGCAAATATACCTGAAAACGGGCCGGCCATCGGCCGCGATACCGGAATTCGAATATGCGCTGGAGGTCGCCCGTCAGGGCAACATGCTGAAGAACGAACGCAATGCGGTCGAAGGCTTGGCCAAGAGTTACGAGCAAACGGGGGACTATCGATCCAGCACGGAATACTATAAGACCCTGACGGCCCTCTCCGATAGTATATTGAATGCCGAAATCACCAATCAGATCTCCGAGCTCAATGTGCAGTACGATACGGAGCGCAAGGAAAAGACGATTGCGCTGTTGGAAAAAGACCGCATGATCGCCCGCCGAAATCAGATCGTTCTGGGACTTAGCGGGCTGGTACTATTGTTGGTCGCTCTGGGTATCGGTCTGCTCTATCGCAATCGAAAGAAACACATCCACCGCTTGCGCGAAAAGAATCAGGTGATCTCCAAAATGCTGGACGAAAAGGATTTTCTGCTGAGGGAAATTCATCACCGGGTCAAGAATAACCTGCAAATCATTTCCAGTCTGCTACAGTTGCAATCCCGTTACATTAAGGAGCCTACGGCCCTGCAGGCCCTGAACGAGGGGGAGAGTCGGGTGCGGTCCATGTCGATCATCCACCAGCATCTGTATTCCTTTGATCGGGCCAGTGAGGTGCAGGTCAAGAATTACGTAGCTGACCTGTGCGCCTATATTCAGCAGTCGTTCAATATCGATGGCGATAAGATCAAGGTGCACGAAGAGGTAGAGCCCATGTACCTGGATGTATCGGTGATGATTCCTCTGGGCCTCATCCTCAACGAATTACTGACGAATGCCTTTAAATACGCTTTTCCCGACGGAAAAGAAGGCAATATCTGGGTGCGTATCCACGAAAACAACGGGTACCTGGTCGTCAGTGTAAAAGATGATGGTATTGGTATGCAGACTGATGCTGTGCAGCAGGGATTTGGCAGTCGCTTGATCCGTGCTTTCCTGAATAAGCTGGAAGCCGAATCAACTACTAATAGCCAGGATGGCACGGAGGTAACAATTCGCATCGAACGCTACCAGCCGGAGACCATCCACGCCAAGAGCGCCTAAACGCAAGTTGCCGAACCATGAAGGACGTACCGAACATTCTGATCGTAGAGGATGAACCCCTCATCGCCGAAGATATTGTCGATCTGTGCCGAATGAATGGCTATGAGGTTTGTGGCATTGCGTACCGGGCCACCCAGGCGATCCGTATGATCGAGGATCACCGACCTAATTTTATCCTCCTCGATATCAACCTCAATGACGATCTGGACGGTATCGAACTGGCGCAGTACCTGCGTAAGAACCATTCCCTGATTCCCTTTCTGTTCCTGACCTCCTATTCCGACCAGCAGACCCTGGCTAAGGCCCGGGCTACCTCGCCTCTGGGCTACATTGTGAAGCCCTTCTCCAAAGAGCAATTGTATTCCTCCATCGAAATAGCATGGGCCCAATACCGGAATGGCAAAACCCTGGAATTTGATGGCGATCGATTGAATACCAAACTAAGTCAGCCCCTCAGTCCCCGGGAAATGGATGTGCTCGCCTGTGTCTATAAAGGCATCGGCAATAAAGGCATCGCCGAGCAGCTTTTCATCAGTGTCAACACCGTCAAGTACCACCTGAAAAATTTATACGACAAATTCGATGTCCACAACCGGGGCGAGCTGGTTTATCGGGTGAAGGAGATGTTGGGGTAGGGGAGGCAACAAGTGTTGCTTGCTTTCATACGGTTAGTTTCACTCATCCGACTACTACGAATCCTGCCCAGTAGTAGGGTGGGTATTGTTTTGCCATTGTTCGTTGGGCTTGGGTCATAGCCCGGAATGGATCACCGTGGTCGAGGTAGAAGGTATAGAAGTGTACCATTAGTTCTTGGATTTGCTTAGAGTCGGATTACTCCTCTTTAGTGGTTAATTGTTCGAGTAAATGTCCAAAAATGTCTGGGTTTTGGATGTTAGCTTTGAATGCTTCTATCTTTGATTCCGATTCTTCTCTCTTTTGACCTTCCTTATAGTTATGGATTAAATCATTTTCCTTTTTAATTCGTTGAATTAACGAATAGTCATTAAACAGAGAAAGCATTGTCGAAACCTCTTTTAAGTCAGTTTTCTCGGGTTGATCGATGAATCGCTTTAAGAGTTTTGAGGTAGCGTGAAAGCGTTTGACATCCTTATAGTTTTCATGTTTTTTTCCATCAATGCTGATAATTACATAGGGAATCTCCCCTTCGTACTCATCAAAGCCTTTACCCGATGGTTTTTTCTTCCCTAAAACATATTTGTTGGGTAATCCCTCGGGGGAAAAGATCCGTAGGTCTTTTATTTTTGATCGGTCTTCTGGATTGGCACCAATATAGAAACCAGGCTTAGTGTTTTTGAATCCGGCAGTTTCATCTACAATGTCTAAGGGATATTTCATTAGGGCTCCTTTTTTATCAATAATTTTGTCATATAAGGACTTGCCGGTCTTTACAATCTGACCAAGGGTCATTAAAATAGGTGCTTGGGCAATAAAAACGGGAAGCCCTCCTGCGTTGACAAGGCTATTTCCTACCTCGTCAG
This sequence comes from Saprospiraceae bacterium, assembly GCA_030148525.1. Classification (GTDB taxonomy): domain Bacteria; phylum Bacteroidota; class Bacteroidia; order Chitinophagales; family Saprospiraceae; genus DT-110. The sequence continues at coordinate 5,166 of JASBTH010000160.1, forward strand.
TCATCTCCTTATTGTGCGGACAGGTATACACTTCGACCGAGAGGTTTAGTTTATTAGCATCAAGGGCATCAGAGTAATAAATAAGTTCAGTGCCTTGGTTCCCGGCTTCTACAAACATAATATCTTGATCCTTCTTACCCTCATATATTTGATGAATAGCATGCGGAGCTGCAGCGGGTGTAATATCGTCCTTGATCAAGGAGGTAATCAAAATATCTTTTTTTGCATTCAGGAAATTTCTAAGGTTTCCGGCATAAAAAGTATGAAACCGAATACATAAAGGCTGGTTATAGCCAATCGGCTCAAATGCCGTTATATCAGATGATAAGGAATTGCCATCATGATCGTATACTAAGTTTTCAGAAATTCCGATTT
>JASBTH010000162.1 GCA_030148525.1 Saprospiraceae bacterium
AAATCAATTGACTATCCGGGAAAATCCATCACCGTATCCCAGGCGAGCAGCCATATTGCGGAATTCTTCCTCGATGTACGGGTACAACTGCTTCTGGTACAAGCCCATCGACAATCGGTAGTACCCGGAATTATAGGTCACGTAGATATCGCCGCGGAAGCTGTCGGCCAGTGCGTTAAAGGACTCGAGATCCAGCTTTTTTAGGCTGGCCACCTGGAAGGTACTGTAATCGGGAGCATCCTGCTGTTGTGCGTTGATGAAGTCCTGTTCAACCACCACAAAAGCGGAGCCGTGACCACGGGCTTTCACCCGGTCCAGGATGCGGTAGGCGGTTTCTTTACCAATGTATTTTCCGAGATAGACGTAGGTGAATCCCTTATCGGTTGCTTCGTAGCTGATAATCCCCAGATCGGCTAGCTTGGCTACCCGCTCCCGGTCAACCGCCCCCTTTACGGCCGCTACGCGGATCCGGCAAACCGATTTATCATTGCGGTATTTGCTGTAGTTCGTACTACCCGATGGGGAACGTTTGGAAGAGCCGGACGATTCGGACCGGTTTGCGGCCGTGCGCGCGGCTGGCCGTTCGCCACGGATCGCCTTGACCATGTCGTCAATAGATCGGATGTCGTCCGAACTGCTCAGGCGGTCGGTCAGGGCATTGTCGACCCGAAAGGACCGGCCGAGATTGGTGTATACCGCATTGACCGAATGTGGTTCCAGTCGATTACCGGTATCTTCCAGGTAATCAGCCATGACCAAAAGGTCATTGACACCATCCCCATTGATATCGCGTGCGGCGAGGGCACGGAGGCCATCAAACTCTCCGAGACGATTGCCCGGAAATTCAGGCATGGTATAGACGGAGGAACCGTCTTTCAGTAGTTTGATGGCCAATTGGTAGCGCAGGTCACCCTGCACCTGGTAGGGCGCAACGGTCACTTCACCGAAACGCCCCAGATCGGCTGAAAAAGCGCGTCCGGAGATCAGGGTACCTTCGGCAGCGGATGCGGCAGGTGGTAATTCGGGACGCTCTCCTTCGCGGTAAAAATACATCATTCCCCACTGCAGGCGATTGCTTTGAATAGCTATGGGGTCGGCCCGACTCACATTATCATCCAGCACCAACTTCATGCCACTAATACGCCAATCGCCATCGGAGGGGACTGAAGGGTCGTCCGTGTAGCGATATTGGTAATAATTATTGGCCATAAACTCATAAACCATCAGACTATCATCACTGACCCAGGTTCCCAGGATTTCCCGGGATAGCCGTTGTTCGAGCTCGCGGTTAACGACGGTATCGCGTTGCAAGCGATAATTGCCGAGCTTCAGGATGGCCCCGTCGATCTGCACGGCTCGGGGGTCACTACCGTCCAGGTACATATCGCGGTCCCGAATAGCCCAGGTTCCACTTTGGTTTACATCTTCCGAAAAGCGGGTATACCAACCCGTTGGGGCATCGGTGAAATACCATTTTTCGGGTTCGCCGGTAGCGCTGATCAGGCTCCAGCCACCTTGTATTTCAGTGCGTATGCGGTCGGCATCGGTTATTGATTGCGGGCTTCCCGGTCGGTTTGCCCCATTTTTACAACTGCTAATCAGAAAAAGCCCCAATACCATGAAAGGGAGGTAGGTGATGTGTCTAGTCTTCATAGGTTTCACTTTTGCCTCGCGAAGCGAGATCCATATCAGTATCCATCGATAATATAATGTGAGGTTTGGGCTAAGGCGTTTGCTAAGTAACTGAATATCACAACCTCACGTTGTATTTGGCAGAGGGTATTAGGTAGTAGGACTCGCTTTAATCCCGATACCTTATACCTACTACTCTATACCGGGAGGTTGGGCTATGATTATCATCACTTTACGTATAAGTCTGTGCCCGACCTCACGTTAATATATGCATAAATATGTTTTGGCCCAATAGAATGGAATTACAACGAATAGGTATGACATCAGGCAGGACGACCGAAAAGCATCGACTTCCTGTGTTAATTTGAATAAGATAATGCCTAAACAGGATACTGTACATGCAAGAACCTATTCATAAGATATTGATTCCCATAGACTTTTCCTTAGATGCAGCGAATGCACTCTGGTTGGCGGATCGCTTTGCAAAAATTCACGACGCACAGGTATTCCTGTTGAATGTGGTCCCCTCGGAGAACCCCGTGGAGGTATCCTCTACCACGACACAAAGTATGTCCTCAAAGGACCGCAGCGAGCAAGCCGGGGTGGAACTTCGACATTTTGTGCGCTCCATTCTTACCCGTCCTATCAGCGAAAGCCAGTTTCTGGTAGACTGTGGGGCTGCCGGGGATTGTATTGTTCACGCAGTTATTGATCACGAGATCGATCTGATCGTGATGGGCACCAAAGGTAAAGACCGTACCACTCCGTATTGGTTGGGTTCTACGGCGGCCTACATTATGGAAGAATCCCCCTGTCACGTATTGATCGTACCGGAGAAAGCCCGGAAGATCGATATCAAGCGGGCCCTGTGTGCCACCGATCTACAGGAAAGCGATCCATACCGGATCTGGAAGGCTGCTCAATTATTAAAAGCCTTCTCTCCGGAATTATCCTGTGTACACGTGCATTCCTCGCACAACGGTACCTTCCATATTTCCATGGACGAATTAAAGTCGTTCCTTACGATTACGATCCCGAGCATTCCGATCAAGTTCTACGAGATCGTAGGCATCACGGCCTGGGACAGCCTCAACGACTTCTGCATGCAGAATGAGACAGATCTGCTGGTCGTTTTCAAGCCGTTTCAGGGCCTCTTGAAAACCCTGCTGCACCGTTCGGTAAGCCGGAGTTTATTGTTGCAAACGACGGTTCCCTTACTAATTCTCAAGTAGTTAGAATCTGTTTATAACCGGACTTATAAAAAATCGATACCAACATTTTTTTTCGCCGAAAAGACCCGTATATTTGCGTTCCGCAAGTCAAAAAAGCGGTCATTTAGCTCAGTTGGTTTAGAGCGCCGCCTTGACAGGGCGGAGGTCACTGGTTCGAATCCAGTAATGACCAC
>JASBTH010000171.1 GCA_030148525.1 Saprospiraceae bacterium
TTGGTCATCAATGTCTTCCTTAGTTCTCAATAAAGAGGTACCATTATGGTAATCATACTGCCAAATGAAGTCTTTAAATTTTTTCTTGACAACTGCCTTATGATCATCGTCCCAGAAATAGTACTCGGAATCGCTCCAATAGTTATAATCAACTTCAAATGGTTTTCCATTGGCATCCCAATAACTCACCATGGTGGCCACTTCGTCCCATCCATCCATACTACCACCTGGATTATCTAGTGTTCTGGCACCTGTGCTATCCCAAGAGCAATGAAATCGCTCGACCTTACTGAAATAAATAGGCTTGATGGTATCGGCTACAAGACTTTTTGTAAGTAAGGTATCACCACCAGCGTAAAAGGCGTAACTTTTCCGACTGCCATCAACTTGGACATCATTAACATATTTCCCTGTTTCAATTTTAGGAGAAATCATATTTCTTGCCACCATCTCCTCATACACATCATCCGTGTAATCAAATGGGTAGGTGAATCTTGTGTCAATAGTGTCGCCGTTTGAATTAATAGTTCTTTCCTGAATTGGCATTAGATGATCTCCATTAGAGTCATACTCATAATAGGTATTTGTCTCAACTCCATCCAGCCTTACTCGAATCTGTTCTAACCGATACGGTTTTGTTCGAATATCGTATTCATTAATACCAATTGGCTGGAACGATGCAGTGGTTGGAATCCTTTGACACCGAATAATCGTTTTCCCTGATTGCTCATATAGATCATCACTTTTTGGGGACATATATTCACTCCTGATACTATCACCACTTTCTGAATATATCTTTTTTGAGATCATATTTCCAGCATTGATTCTTGCTGGAAGATCCAGAAAAGGAAAATCTGAAGGGGTTAAATTGTCGGGATCGATGGGAGTAGTGTATGATTCCTCCAAATCAAATAAAAAGTCGATATGGCCATTACCGGGATGAATCTCCGATATTTCATCGTACGTAATGTGGTTTCCTTCAAAGCTTGATAAAGGTGCAACACTTGCTTCTGTAAAACAATGACCATTTTCAATTCCGGAATAGCTAGATGTTGGAGCATATTCAATTCTCATTCCATGAACAGGCTTCTTCAATAAATAACCACTTGATTTACTGGTGTCACTGAACTGACGATATCGATACTTCCGGACAATATCATCTGCAAGGCTCATACCATCGGAGGAAATGATTTGTTTTACGCGCACACCACCAACAGGTATATTATCCATGTAGGCATCGATCGGTATGTTAACTTTTAACCTCGAATTTGCTTCTTGATCGTCCAACTCAAAGCGATAGTCAACTCCAGGTTGGAGGGTAGTACCAGAAAAAATAGTTTGTAAATTACCCGTTGCAGAATCTCCCAATGAAACACTCATGGAGACCTTTTCAAGGAAAGTATACGATCCATTGTATTCATAAAGATTCATTTCAAGATTAAATGTTGTTAGCATCGTGCTACATCCGGTGGTGTTTTCAGGTTTTAAGACAAATGTAGCGTCATCTGCTTCATCTTGATTATCGAAAGACAAAGTAGATGAATATACTGAAAAACCGCCGCAAGGAGAATAGAAATTTAGGGCCTCTTCTTCTGATGCTGGAACAGTTCCATAATAATCATTAGCCTCGAATTCAAAGCTAGTAGCCCCTCCTGTTGGATAGGTCATCTTGGAAATTAATCCATAAGTCATGGTTGACTCATTTGATGATCGATCCGCTTCACCATACGTTAAGTCTCCATAAACTCCTCTGTCAACTGTAGTCTCTGGTATGTTGTATTCTAGTGTGTTATTTTATCCAGCTCCTTTATAGATTCCCCAGGAGTCAATGGCTAAACTCATGACTTGGGGGAAATACTTCCGGTCCTGTTGTAGCCTTCCCCAAAAATCGGACAACTTAAAAGTTGAAAACACAAAGAAAATCTCCGTTTTTTGGAATGCTATGCGTCCGCAGACTATTGCAATTTGGGCAACTCGTGCCGCGTTACGCGGTATAAAGGGGGAGGAATCACACATTTCTATGCTCGGATAACAATATGGTCATGACTAATGGCCTTGGCTGCAGCTGGTAACACGACTTTCATAACCACCGCCGCGTGTGAAATTCAATGGGATAATTGGACACAAAGTTACTTAACCCTGAGTCAATCGATCTAAGGGGACTAACCACAACTGCGCCCTGAAAAACTGAAAACGGCCGTTAGTTTAGGTAAACAGTTCAGTCCATGGTCCAATTCAGAGCCTTAAATACCAATGGTTCGAATAATTTTTCAAATAAGCGAAGTGGGAGAAATCGAAACTTTAACTCACAACTCAGAAAGCTGTTTGAATTTAATCTTTCGATTTTTTATTTTCATTTGCAGCTATGTTTTATTGAAAAATACATCCAAACTGACCAATTTCGTTACTTTACCCTGCTAAATGGTAAACTTTAACAAGGCTCAAAATCGAATTCAAACAGCTTCCAAAAAATAGACTCATTTATCCCAATAAAAAATTAAATATATATGAATGGTTTTTGGCTTTGACGAACCAACAATGATTGGCCTCGATTAGACATGGAAAGACCTACATATTTACCTTTTTCTAAATCAATTAAAACCACCATATCAATAATATTTTTTTCTTCAGTTAACCCTTTAATACAATTTCAACTGTTTTCTCAATATTAATAGATGTGTCATTGACTTCATTTTCGCCATTTTCGTATTTATGAACAATTTTAGGTATTAAATTCCCTATACCTTCATAAATAGCGACCTTAACACCTGTAAAACCAGATTCTGGCACAGTAGATACGTCTAGACGATCTATCATTGCCCTACCTTCTACCCAAAGAGATATAGTGTCGCTATCAAACCCGGTTTGAAGATCTACAACCAATAATGTTTTCAGGTGAGCATCACCTATAATTTTATTATATGGCCATTGTTGTGATTTACAACTATTCAAAAGCGTTAAGGAACAAATAATCAATAAGGTTAAAAATCGGCAAAGCATATTTATTGTTTTTTAACGTTTCCGTTTATATCGTAAGCGTCTGAGCAACTACACCTTGATTGTTTGATTTGTGGTGCTCCAGTGATTTGGCAGTAGTTCTTGGATCCGATTCACGGGATGTTCCGGGATACGTTGAAGCACATCTTTTAGCCACGCCCAAGGGGTTACCTCCATTGCTTTGCAGGTTCCGAACAAGGCATAGAGCATAGCTGCCCGCTGAGCACCTTGGTGGGAGCCGGCAAACATGTAATTCTTACGACCCAGAGCCAGTGGCCGGATGGCATTTTCGATCAGGTTGTTGTCGATTTCGATGCGACCATCTTCCAGATAATCCAATAGATTTGGGAGTTCATTTTTGGCATACAATAATGCCTTACCAATAGGCCCCTTGCTCAGGTTGTTGGCTTGTTCGGTACGTACCCAGGTGATCAGGTTCTCTATGATCGGCCGGGCTTCTTGCTGGCGTCTTTGCTGGCGTTGGTCACTGTTCAGGTTTGCTTCCCGGTAGATTCGTTCCAGGGCATACAGCTGCTGGATAAGCTTTAACGCATGCTTGGCAAGTTCCGGATGATGCTCACGGGCATCGTAGAACTTGCGGCGGATGTGTGCCAAACAACTCACCAAAGTGATCGCTCCATTGCGTTTGCGCACCAAGGCTTTGTAGCCCCGATAACCATCACATTGCAGATGGCCCTGGAAGTCAGCCAGCCGTTCTTCGGGACCGCGCATACCACGCCCTTTGCGGTAATCGAACAATACCAGTCCGTTTACCGGGTTGCGGTAGACCCACATATAGCCCTGATGTGCTTTTCCTTTTTTGACCGAGTCCAGTACCTTAATGGGCGATTCATCGGCCTGCAGGTAATCGGTTTGCATAACCTCTTGTTCCAAGGCATCGTACAGGGGTTCCAGCAGGGAACAACAGGCAGCGAACCAGTCGTTGATGGTCGCTTTGTGGATCTCCCAACCGTGCTGACGCTGGAACTGCTGGATTTGCCGGTAAAAAGGCAGATGATCCACATATTTGGCCACCATCAGATGAGCTAAAAGCCCAGCCTCGGCAATGCCCTTTGCAATGGGGCGCTCGGGCATGGGCGCAATCACCACTGTGGGCTGGTCGACTTGCTCCTGCTCCTCTTTGCGCACATACTTGGGACGGATATACCGACGCTTAAGCAAAACCCCTGGACGATAATCGATGGTCTCGGTGATGTCTTCGCCGATACGCTTCATAGTGGTGGTATCCACTTCGGGTTCAAGAGTAATCTCTTCGGTAGGGATATTATCGGGTAGAGCCGTACGCCCCGGATGCTTTTTCTTGCGACGCTGGTAGGTGATGGTTTCTTTGGTCGGCTCAGCATCAGTCTGGACAACTTGATCTTCCAAGGGCAGGGCCATTTGTTCGGGCGATTGCGCCGAAACAAAGCGCTCTTGCTTAGCCCCGAAGATCAACTTTTTGAGTTGATCCAACTCGTGGCGAAGTGCCTCATAGTCGGCTTTTAGCGCATCTTATTCTGCCTTGCTAACCATCTCATTCACAACAATAAATATACGAATCTAAGGCTGGAATTACCCTGTTTTACGGAAGCGTTTTCGCCTTTTTATGGACTTTATTTCCACCCCTTCCAATAGCATCACCAGATCGGACCAACTCAGTTCCAGACTGCCTCTTTCTTTGGCAACAGGCAGCTCGAAGGTACCCCGTTCCAGTTGTTTGTAATACAGGGCAAAACCCGTGGCGTCCCACATCAGTAGCTTGATGCGGTCGCGCCGCCGGTTGATGAAAATGAAAACGTCTCCGCTTAGCAACTCGTAATCTATATGCTGACGTACCAGTCCACTCAATCCGGCAAAACCTTTGCGCATATCGGTAGCCGAGCCATACAGAAAATAACGCTGCTTGCTGGAAAAACTAAGCATGATCAGTGGCTATAGCATCCAATAGTACGCGCAGGGCATCACTCGACTGGGTACGTACACCGACCCACTGGCCATCCGGCAAGCGAAGTTCCAATTCAGCAGCCGGACGAACTGACAATGCCGTAAAACCCTGGAGCTCTTGCTCATCATCTTGACTCAGACGACGCTGCCAATAGTAAAAATTGGCAACGGAAATACCCTGTTCAGAACAAAAAGCTTTTTTGCTCAATCCAGACTTGGCCTGGGCTTCGATCATTTGTGCCATCTGCGCAGCACGGACTTTTCTTTTCATATCTTACCTTTTTAAGCAAAGGTCAGACACTATGACCCATTTGACAAGATGGGGTTGCTCAGACGCTTACCTATCAGTCGCTTAAAAATTCAAATATGAAAAAATTAGAATCAATTGTCGTTCCTTTTAATATTATGAGTAAGTAGTAGTCGTATAAGGTATACTCCCTCTTTCTTACCTTAGTACTTCCGCTAGTAAACCAATCCTTATTGATTAAAAAGCAGCCTTTGATAAACAAGCTTGTAAAGGACTTAAATTCATTAAGTAAAATTTCAAATGAGTTCTTGTCATCCCCCCAATCTTCAGTAGAATCACTGAAACCTTCTAAATAAAAATAGATTCCATCTGAATTTATAAATTTGAAGTCTTTTTTTGAAAGATACTCTGAAATAAAAAGGGAATCTAAGTATTTATTGTTGTTTTTCACTTTTTCCGGAATAATTTCATTTTCCAAAACCTTATCTGCTATCACTTGGGAGATCTCTAGATCCCCCTCTTTTATCTTGAATTCATTTACAGTTAAACAATGAGAATCTTGAGTTATTGTAAACCTTTTTAAATGAGTATAACTCATTGATTTTCAATTTTAAACCTTATTTTTTTCAGTCGTTGACCTTCCTGAGCAACTGTAATTGTTTTTTCGATGGTACTGCGTGATTTTAAGACACAGTCGACATGCAACTCATAAATCCTTAAAAGCCTATCTAGATTGCTCAAGAATGGCTTTTATCTTTTCCAGTGTAACAGTAATATTAGCCAGAGGCCTTGAGCGTTGTACCACTGGTTAGCACAGCAGGTTTCTATTAAAACTATGCATAGCAACCAAAGATAAACTATCCCCATCGAGGCTTTAACCAAAGAGATTTAAGATTCCCATCGCTATCGACAACTGCTAGACAGTTTTTGATAAACTCCACAGCGTTTCCTTCCTTTGAAGGATCACCGATACAAACCCAGCCAGACTTATTATTTAAATAAACCGGCTGATCTTCCTCATATATCCTAAAAGTAAAACCAGGTTTTTGATTATGCTCAATCATTAATCGCCCTTTAGAGTAATCTGGAGTGCATATGTTTGAATTCATTAATTTGGGTAAACTACAAAAACCACTCAACTGAATAATCTGGTTATCTAGAACAGTAAGAGTTAACTTATTTATAGCAAGTTCAATGTCCATAAAATTAACCCAGGGCTTCATATCAAAAGAATATTCGTCCAAGTAATAGACTAAGTCTTTCTCTTCTGGGTCACGTGAATAATCTATTATAAACCTCATGCTTAATTTACAAAATTGAAATGATAAATGTGTCTCTTTACAGGGTCAACAACCAACTCCCAAGTTCCTTTTGACCCTCGAAATCTACCAGGCACCTTAAAACTCAATGCACCTTTTGCGCTTGCGTCTGGAAGACCTTTGCCTGTAGCCATTATTTCCCTTATTGTTAGCGGAGAATTCATATATGGTCGGGATGGTTTTCCATTTAGCCATCCATTCTTTACTATAATATCATCAAAATGTTTAGCTGCGGTTTTTGTAAATGTAAATCCAGTTTCCGCACTTACCTTAACACCCCCAACTACTGGGGATGAAAAAGAAAAGCCTCTAGTATTTGGTAAAGGAGATTTTATACCACCAACTCCATAAACAGTACCGATAGCAGCAAAACCAGTCGACATGTAACCAGTTTCCAATCGCCGGATCATACATTCTGGCTCCATAGTCAAATAACTCTAACCCAAGCTCATCATTCCTTTCCTTCCCATTATACGTATACTGATAACTGTTGGCATTCCATTCTAATCCAAAGGGATAATAATCATGGGTAGAAAGTAGCTCTCCAGAACTAATTGTTCCATTACCATTAGAATCGTGGAAACGTACCCTGGTATTGCCCAAATGGTCAGTGATAACGTATTCATGGTCCCAGGTACTGCCGTCCAATACAGCTCTTCCTTCGGCGTGGTAGATGGCATCAATGGTACTGTTGGTGTATTCGATGCCTCCAATATAGTTCTGAATGGTGTTGCCGCCGGTTTCGATGAGTTTTTTGCGAAGTTTGGAGCCGCCTGCGGTGTAAAGAAAGACGAGGCTGTCCGTTCCTGAATCAGGTACTATTGTATCGGGTAAGTTAAGATAGGTATAACTGATAGAAAGATCCTTAAATGGGTCTGAAACTATATTCCCATTCTGGTCATAGCCGTAGTTGCCTCCACCAGCATCATTAAATCCTGCGGGATTATTGTAGAGGTCATTTACATTTGACAACTTATTGGTTCCGGAGGAATAAGTATAAAATAACACATCAAAAAAGGATGCTGCATTATCTGATCTTGACAAAGAGGTAATGTTTCCTCTCGCGTCGTAATTGTAAGCACCTTTCCTTTTGGTTGTGGCCGTAAAGGAGGCTCCCGTTGTTGTTTCATGCAAATCAGCAGCTTTAAGCCGATCCAGATAATCATACTGGAAACCATATGCATGAATATCACCAGTGCCTGACTCCCAAATCATGGTAGATATATTGCCATTGTACATATTATCTACCGCAGAGGTTATTCCGGTTGGTTTATCATCATAATAAAGGGCCATTTTAAACCAATCGCCATCAGCTGTTAGTGCCCTAGTTGATACTGATTGATTATCATTGATTCCGGCCAAGAACCCATTTTCAAAGTAGAAGTAGTCCAAACTTTGCAGGACGGTGGACGTACCAATACCTAAGTTTTTCTCATCCAATTCATCTTTTACGGTATAGGTTTGAGTACTTAAGTGCTCTGTCTGGCCATCAATGCTAATGGTATGATCTTCCTGGCGACCGGCATGATCATAGTTCATTTCATTGATGATCGGTAGTACAGTACCACCAGGGTACTTATGGTCGCGGTCCTCTTTCAGTACATTATCGGCAAAATCATAGGTATACTCCGTAATTTCTGCCGAAAAATCAGTTATACCGCTTCCGAAAAGGTTTGGGCTTCGCCCAACCTTTTCACGCGAGTATATACTCGACTCGAAGTGGTTTGGAGTCCCAAACCACTTCGTTGTCGGTATAACCGTAAATGGTGATTCCCTCTTGTTTTATCTACTCGTCCATAAGAGTCATAATAGGTTCTAGTATCGATCCAATCATTGGTCCCTAGAATTCGTTCCCTGCCTCGACTGACTTTACCGTTATAAATGTTACCACTTCCCGGTATTCCGGCTCCATCGTACCATGTCCTCGATAGACTGTCCGAAAAAGTCTGATTACTCGAGACTGTCAAAATGCCGGACTGGTTGACAAAGCCAGTGGCGATATTTCGGCCATAATCATCAAAATGGGTATGTATCCATTTTCCATCTGACCGCATATGCTATGCCTTTAACTTTTGAAATAGGCATAGAGATAGCACAGAGAAGAATTACTCACACTTTGAAAGCGAGTGTCCTACTCCATTCTTTGTACAATGAAATATAGATTCACCTTATCCTGAAATGGATAAACCTTTTAATTGGTCGTCGTCGAAGGGTCGCAGCCAGCCAGGGCTACTTACATGTTTGGTGATGTGATTAAGCGATTACCCAAGGAGTGGGCAATTCGTAGATATGTGTACTGGGATAAGTTTTCCGTTCGGTATTGAAAAATTCACTTAAAGTCAAGGTGTGACTTTGTGATTTTTTGAAAATACCCCGTTGGGGATAGAAAGAACATAGGTTCTCCACGCTCCTTTTTACCTTCGATTAACAGTTTATTGCGATTTTTTCGCTTATTTCCTGAAGGAAGCATCAGACTAAAACAAACGATGGGTAAAGATATCCTACGCCCCCACGCCGAAGACGCTTACGTCAATGAACTCAAGGCCCTGCAGAAAGCCGATGACCGCCAGCGGCCATCCGGCTGGAATCTGTCGCCCTGGGCGGTGGTGACTTACCTGCTGGGAGGTACGCTGGACGACGGCACCGAGATCGAGCCCAAGTACTTCGGGCAACGGCGGCTGATGGAGGTCGCGGTGGCTACCCTGGCCACCGACCGTGCTCTCCTGCTGGTCGGGATTCCCGGTACGGCCAAGACCTGGGTGGCCGAACACCTGGCCGCAGCGATTAGCGGCGATTCCAAATTGCTGGTACAGGGAACCGCCGGTATGAGCGAAGATGCCCTGCGCTACGGCTGGAACTACGCCCGCCTGTTGGCCGAAGGGCCATCGGAAAAAGCGCTGGTGCCCAGTCCGGTCATGCATGCCATGCAGCACGGCAAGATCGCCCGCGTCGAAGAGCTAACCCGTATCCCCTCCGATGTGCAGGACACCCTGATCACCATCCTTTCGGAAAAGATCCTGCCCATTCCCGAAATGAATACCGAGGTGCAGGCCCAGCGTGGATTCAATGTGATCGCCACGGCTAACGACCGCGATAAGGGGGTGAATGAATTGTCGAGTGCACTGCGCCGCCGCTTCAATACCGTGGTGATGCCGCTGCCGGCTACCATGGACGAGGAAGTCACCATTGTGCGCACCAGGGTCGAAAAACTGGGCGAAACCCTGGACATACCGCCGGGTGCCACACCGGTAGAGGAGATCCGTCGACTGGTAACCATCTTCCGGGAATTGCGCAGTGGGCAGACCGAAGACGGCAATACGAAATTGAAAGTACCCAGCAGCACCCTGAGTACCGCCGAGGCGATCTCCGTTATCAATAGCGGGCAGTCACTGGCTACCCACTTTGGAGATGGGGAGCTCACGGCTAATGACCTGGCGGCCAGCCTCACCGGAGCCATCATTAAGGACCCGGTTCAGGATCGGGTGATCTGGGAGGAATACCTGGAAGGAGTGGTGCGCGATCGCAAGGAATGGGCCGATCTGTACCGCGCCTGCAAAGACCTGATGTAGTATGAGTACTCCCTCCTGGCAAGTCTACGGGATCCGCCACCACGGTCCCGGATCCACCAAGCGGTTGTTGAAGGCCCTGCGCCAGCAGCAACCCGACTGTGTGTTGATCGAGGCACCCCAGGATGGGGAAGAAGCCTTTAAGCACGTGCTACATCCCAAGTTGGTCCCGCCGGTGGCCATGCTCATGTATCACCCGAAAGACCTGAGCCGAGCCGCCTATCTGCCCTTCGCCAAGTTTTCGCCGGAGTGGCAGGCGGCGACCTACGCCCTGCAGAAACAGGTTCCGCTGCGGGCGATGGATCTGCCCATGGGAATCACTTTTGAGCAACAGGAACATCGCGAACTGCCTTTCGAACAAGCGCAGGGAAAACGTCCGCCCTGGGTCACTGACCCCCTGGGCTATATGGCACGCCTGGCCGGCTACACCGATACGGAGCGCTGGTGGGAGGTCACTTTTGAAGAGGAAGGCGACGATCTGCGGGTGTTCGAGGTCATCCTGGAGATGATGGAGGTGCTGCGCAACGAAAGTGAGGGCTACGACCGGGCCGAAAACCAGCTCCGCGAAGCCTTTATGCGCAAAACCATTCGCAAAGCCCTCAAGGACGGATACCAAAACCTGGCCATTGTGTGCGGGGCCTGGCACGCCCCCCCACTGCACCACCTGGAGCGATTCCAGGCGAAGGATGACAACAAGCTACTGCGGGGCCTGAAGAAAACGTCCGTCAAAAGCACCTGGATCCCCTGGAGTTACGAACGGCTGGCCCGTGGTTCGGGTTACGGGGCCGGAGTGGAAGCACCTGCCTGGTGCGAGATGCTGTATAGCCCCCGTAAGGAGACGGCGGTGCGCTGGATGATTCAGGTCGCCCGTCTGTTTCGCCGCGAAGACCTCGATGCCTCGGTCGCCCACGTGCAGGAGGCCGTGCGCCTGGCCAATACGCTGGCCACTATGCGCGGACGTCAACTGGCGGGTATCGATGAATTAGAAGAGGCAGCCATCTCTGTGATCTGTGGTGGCCAAACGGCACCCCTCGACCTGATCCGGGAGCGGCTGGTGCGCGGTGATGTGATTGGTAAGGTGCCCGACGATATTCCGGCTATCCCCCTGCAACAAGACTTAAAGCAGTGCGTGAAATCGGCCCGCCTCACTAAGGAATTCAATACCACCGAAACGGTCACCAAGGAGTTGGATCTGCGCAAACCGGCCAACCTGCTGGCGAGTCAATTGCTGCACCGTCTTTTACTACTTCAAATCCCCTGGGGTACTCCAAAGGATCGCCGGGAAACCGAGCAGGGTCGTTTTAGAGAACGCTGGTCCCTCAAATGGCGAGCCGACTACGCCCTGCGCCTCATCGAAGCGGGCATGTACGGAAATACCGTGCGGGAAGCAGCCGGGGCGAGTACCCGCAAGGCTATTCAGGATGCGGAGGATCCCACTGCGCTTACCCGATTGTTGGACTCGGCACTCAAAGCCGACCTTCCCGGCCTGACCGCTGAATTGCTCACGGCCCTGCGCAAACTGGCAGCGCTGAGCCGGGACATCCCGGAGCTCATGCAAACGGTAACCGACCTGACTCAGGTATGGCGTTATGGAGCCAACTACGAGACCGATGAGGCAGCCCTGCGGGAGCTGATCCAGGAACTGGTACCACGTATCTGTGCCGGCCTGCCCCTGGCGGTGACGCAGATCGACGATGAGATGGCTCGCACGCTTTTTCAGCGAATGGTGGCAATGCAGGGGGCGCTATCGGTGATCCGGGATGCAGGGCATTCCGAACTGTGGTCACAAACCTTACAGCGCCTGCCGGAGAATGAAGCCGTCCACCCCCTGATCCGCGGGTGGGTGGTACGCTGGTTGATCAATCAACGAATCAGCACCGCCGCAGAGACGGGCCAGCGGATGAGCCGGGCCTTATCGCCGGCTAATCCTCCCGATATGCAGGCTGCCTGGCTGGAAGGCTTTCTGCAGGGCAGTGGTCTGTTGTTAATGCACCAAACCGATCTGTGGCGTTTGCTCAACGAATGGGTTGATCGACTCACTATGCCACAGTTGGAAGAATTATTGCCCGTGCTGCGACGCTCCTTTTCCCATTATTCCCCCCAGGAGAGGGAATGGATGCTGCAAAGGGTATTCGGCCAGGGTGCATCCACTGATTCCCCGGATACGAACGCTTCCAACATCGACGCCGAACGTGCCGCGAGCATCCATCCTTTATTGCATCGGATCCTTGGTTCCTGAAATGTTAAAGAGGAATTAACCTGGCGTTAATTTGCAGTTTAACGTAAAGACTCATTTTTGAGATGTGCTTAAGAGGCATTCTGCTCCCGGAAAAGGTATAGGCCCTTTCCCGCGAGAAAAAATCCGAAGCTAGGTGATTTGGATTCCCATATCACTTAGTTGTCGGTATACATGCCAACAGCTATTTCATCTTTCCTGCAATCTAAAGTCGCTTTCTGGCCAGGGTTGAGTCATCCTCGGCTCAACGCTGGCATTTTTCAATCAGGAATGAGCTCTATAAGGAATCCTATACTGTAGCCCTATACATTCAGGCTGCGCCGAGGCGTGGCCTTTTTTATTCTTCTTCCTGGGGTAATGCCGGCGGGTCGGGGTGTTCGGTAACGTAAAAGTTGTTGAAGCCCTCGCCCTGCATGATGGAAATCTGCTGCAGATTGATCAGTTCCAGCAGGGCCAGGAAGAGCACAACGGCGTGGATGCGGTTTTCGCAGTGGCTAAATAGGTTGGTGAAATCCGCCTCTTTGGATTGGTGCAGGCGGGTGTAGATATAGCTTTGTTGCTCCTCAATAGTGTAGGAATACTGAATGATCTGGTGGACGGAGGATGGATTAGAGTGTTCGAAGCGTTCCACTACCCGCTCGAAGGCCTTGAGGAGACGAAACAGGCTCAGGTTTTCCAGCTCGGCATCGACCAGGGCTTTATTTGCCAGGGAGCGCAATTCCTTGGAAACGTAACCCCGCTTTTCGCGCTGGGACCGCAGTTCTTCCATTTTGCGCATATCGTCGAGTACACTTTTGTAGCGTTTATACTCGAGCAGTCGTTGTACTAATTCTTCCCGGGGGTCGATCTCGTTCCCCTCCTCGTCGAGGGGTTTGCGGGGGAGCAACATCTTTGCCTTGATCCGGCAGAGGGTGGCGGCGACCAGGATAAATTCACTGGCCAGGTCAATGTTGAGCTCCTCCATCTTGTGGAGGTACGCCAGGAAGTCATTGGTGATCTCAGCGATGGGAATATCGTAGATATCGAGCTCGTCGCGCTCAATAAAGAACAACAGCAGATCGAAGGGACCTTCGAACTGTTCGATCTTAATGGTATACGTTTGATTGGCGGTGGTCATGCAGCTCGATTAATGTAATGTGAGGTTGGGGTCTAATCGCTTGATGAAGAGCGGAGTGTCACCACTTCCCGTTGTATTTGGTAGTGAGTATTAGGTAGTAGGACTTGCTCAAATCTCTATACACTATACCAACTACCCTGTACCGGGAGGTTGGGCCTTAGGTATCCTCTTCTTTAAGAAATAGTTTGTGTCCAACCTCCCGTTAATGTAAGACTGGTCACGGGTAAAAAGCCTCCAAAAATAGGTCATTTTTAGAAAACCTTCATTTAGTGAAAACCATTTTCTTACGTCTCTAAAAGAAAGATAGGTATTCCTGATCGGAAGCCCGTTTCTTTTATGTAGGTTAATTTCCACAGCTTTTTACTAAAATGTGGATAAATCATCTGCGTAGGTAATTACCCCGGAAAGGCTAGCGTTCTCGACGGAGGTGATAACGGATTAGAATGGACCATGGTTCAAGGGGCCAAGGTTCATGGTTTGTTGATTTTTTGGTAATTGAGAACATACCTTTAACGCAGATACACGGAATCCCGATCAGGTTATGATAAAAAAAGGAAAACTCTACCTACTGCCGGCCCCCTTGGGTGATGAATCGGTGCATACCATCCCGACTTACGTCATTGAGCGGTTACACCAATTGGATATATTCATCGCCGAGCGGGCAAAAACAGCCCGTCATTTTATCAAACGCACCGATCCGGTAAAGCCATTTGCTGCCCTCACTTTTTACGAGCTCAATAAGCGCACCACCCCGGCCCAGCGCAATACCTTCCTGGATGATGCGGATGCTGGTAAAGACGTAGGGCTACTGTCGGAGGCGGGTTGTCCGGGTGTCGCCGATCCCGGAGCGGCTATCGTTGAGTTGGCCCACCGAAAGGGCATCGAAGTGGTGCCACTGGTAGGGCCTTCGTCCATTCTGCTGGTACTGATGGCTTCGGGAATGAATGGTCAGCGGTTTTGTTTTCACGGATATCTGTCGCCCAAGCGCAACGAACTGGCCAAAGAGCTTCGACAACTGGAACAGGAATCGCGCCGCCACCAGCAGACCCAGATCTTTATTGAGACACCCTACCGCAACCAGCAGGTGTTGGAAACAGCTCTGAAAACCCTGGATGCCCGCACCCGGTTTTGTGCGGGGGTCGACCTTACCAACCCTACCGAATGGATCCGTTCGTCTAGTATTTACGATTGGAATCAGGAACCACTACCCGACCTGCACAAGCGGCCGGCTATCTTTTGCCTGCAGGCAAAAAAATAAGAATGCTCACTTAGTTTGATTTTAAAACTAAGTGAACTAATTCTTTCGAATTTCTGTTTTTGAGTATGATGATTTTGCCGAAAGGCATAGCGGATGGATATACCGCTACTTTGGAACTAAAAAATGGACCTCATGGATACCTTGGCAGTTGCCCAAAAAAGTCTGGATCGGAAGGGATTCCTGGATCTGGATGTCGATCCTACCCTCGACCTCTTCGAGGAGATCAAAAAGCTGAAACGCGAGAAGAATGCCATCATTCTGGCGCACTATTACCAGGAACCGGACATTCAGGATATTGCCGACTACATCGGTGACAGCCTGGGGCTTTCGCAAAAAGCTGAATCCACCGATGCGGATATTATCGTATTTGCGGGGGTGCATTTCATGGCGGAAACAGCTAAAATGCTGAATCCGCAAAAGAAGGTCTTGCTGCCTGATCTCAAGGCAGGCTGCTCGCTGGCCGACTCGGCGCCGGCTCCACTTTTCCGTAAATTCAAGGAGAAGTACCCCGATCACGTTGTGGTTAGTTATATCAACTGTACGGCCGAGCTAAAAACGATGACCGATGTCTGTTGTACCTCGACCAATGCGGTGCACATTATCGACAGTATTCCCGAAGACCAGCCGATAATTTTCGCACCCGATAAAAACCTGGGGGCTTATCTGCAGCGCAAAACGGGTCGCGAGATGGTTATCTGGAACGGATCCTGTATGGTGCACGAGATCTTTTCAGATGAGAAGATCACTAAGCTGTTGCAGCGCCACCCCAGTGCCAAATTTATTGCGCACCCGGAATGCGAAGCCCACATCCTGGAAAAGGCGGATCATATCGCGTCTACCACGGGCCTCCTGAATTTTACCCGCGACGACGAGGCCACCGAATTCGTGGTGGCTACCGAATCGGGCATCATTCACCAGATGCAGAAGGCATCACCCCACAAGACCTTTATTCCTGCGCCACCGGATAATACCTGCGCCTGCAATGAATGTCCGCACATGCGCCGGAATACGCTGGAAAAACTATACCTGTGCATGAAGCACGAGCAGCCCGAAATCCATCTCGACCAGTGGGTGATCGACGAGGGTCGCGCCTGCATTGACCGGATGCTCGAGGTATCGGCCAGGGCCGGATTGTAGAAGACGGACCGGGAACTGAAAAAAGAAGGGCCATCCGCACGAGTCGGATAGCCCTTTTTATTTGGTCTAATATTGCAAAGTTCTTCTAAGCAGTCCTCAGGTTGGTACCCTGTATTGCGAGTGAGTGCTCCCGTAGTGACTGGAAAGTATAGCCCTTTTCGCTGAAGTGTTTCAGTACGCGGGGCAGTACGTATTCCAGTTTATCTTTTGCCTTCAGGCTGTCGTGGAAAACGATGATGGAGCCATCACTGGCATTATTCAATACATTGTTCAGGCATTGTTCATCGCTGATGTTCGGATCGAAATCACCGCTTAGTACATCCCACATCACGATTCGGTAATGGCGTTGCAGGAACTGAGCCTGCTTGGGCTTGAGTCGTCCGTAGGGAGGGCGGAACAAGTCCGAATCGGTCAGGTTAGCAGCGTGCCGTACGTTGTGGAAGTAGGGAATATTATCGCTGGCCCAACCATTGAGGTGGTTGTAGGTATGGTTGCCTACCGAGTGGCCTTCCGCTTTCACTTGCTGGAAAACCTCCTGGTGCTTACGGATATTATCACCCACACAGAAGAACGTGGCCTTGGCCTGGAAGGCACGTAGTTGGTCCAGTACCCAGGGCGTAACCTCGGGAATGGGACCGTCATCAAATGTCAGAAACAACTCTTTGTCCTGGGTAGGTATACGCCAGGTGAAGTTCGGGAAGAGGTTCTGGATAAATTGGGGAGTTTTAACTAAATACATAGGTCTTTTGGATTAATGTTCAGGGATTACCTTGGATATTATGATTTACAGATGGAAACACATTTGTCCACCGTAATATTGTTATAGATTGGGGGCATTCGTACTTTTGGCTTCCGCCAAAAAACGGGCAAATCCGATATCAGACGCCTGTTGCTGGTACGCTGTGTAGAACGAAGGGATGGGTACACTTAGATGTAGTCGGGAACGCGGATGTTAAATCGATGGGTAGATCGTCTCCTGTCGTTTCATTTAGAACGTTTTAAACGTAGATTTTGCTGCCATTTGTTCCCGTTTTTTCCTGTTTTTTACAACTTTTTTTATAAAAAAGGAACGGTGACCACGATGCCCCCTGTTTTTTAGGCAATCATCGACCAAAAAAACCACGTTAATTCTATGGATTCCATACGCTTGCGTTTTGCTCCCAGCCCCACCGGTGCTTTGCACATCGGTGGTATTCGCACTGCCCTGTACAACTTTTTATTGGCTCGCCAGCAAAAGGGTACTTTTGTGCTGCGCATCGAAGATACTGATCAGGCGCGCTATGTCCCTGGTGCTGAGGATTATATCCTGGAAGCACTGGAATGGTGTGGTCTCCAACCGGATGAAGGGCCTGGCATCGGCGGCGACTACGGACCCTATCGCCAATCGGAGCGCAAGGACCTGTACGGCAAATATGCCCAGCAACTGATCGAAAGCGGACATGCCTATTACGCTTTCGACACGGCCGACGAGTTGGCCGAGAAACGCGCTGCCGCCGAAGCCAACGGAAATACCTTTAAATACGACGCCAAAGTTCGTCACCAACTGGTGAACAGCCTCACGCTATCGGACGAGGAGGTACAAAAACGCCTCGACCGCGGCGATAACTACACCGTACGCCTGGCCGTTCCGCCCGACGAACTGATCCTCATCGATGATCTGGTACGGGAGCGCGTGCAATTCCACACCAACGAACTCGACGATAAGGTCATCCTGAAAAGCGATGGCATGCCGACCTATCACCTGGCGAATATTGTGGATGACCACCTCATGAAGATTACCCACGTGATCCGGGGGGAGGAGTGGTTGCCGAGCACTGCGCACCACGTATTATTGTATCGCTTTTTAGGGTGGGAAGACACCATGCCGACCTTTGCGCACCTACCCCTCATCATGAAGCCTACGGGCAAAGGGAAACTGAGTAAGCGCGACGGGGCGAAACTGGGCATTCCGGTATTCCCGCTTTCCTGGGAGGGGCCCAACCCGGAAAACACCTTCAAAGGGTTCCGGGAGTTTGGGTTTGTGCCGGATGCTGTCAATAATTTCCTGGCTTTTTTAGGGTGGAATCCGGGTACCGAGCAGGAAATTTTCGACAAAGAGGAACTCATTACCGCCTTTTCCGTAGAAAAGATCGGCAAGTCCGGTGCGCGTTTCGATTACGACAAGGCACGCTGGTTTAATCAGCAGTATCTGATCCGCATGTTGGACAGCGACCTGCTGCCACATGTAAAACCCATCATTGAAGCGCACGGCCACCAACCTGATGAAGCCTTTCTCCTGACTTTTATTGGCCTGATGAAGGAGCGGGTCCACTTGCTGCCGGAATTCTGGGAGCAAGGCCATTATTTTTTCACAGACTATCAGTCGTTAGATGAGAAAATGGTAAGCAAAAAATGGAAACCTGAATTCCGGACTGCCTTTGATGATTTGCACCAATTGTTAAGAGATACGGAATCCTTTACTACGGAGTCGTTACAGACGACCGTCAAAGGATTCATCAATGATCACGGGTACAAATTTGGCAATATCCTGCCGATTCTTCGGTTAGGGCTCACGGGTACTACCAAAGGGCCCGACATTTTTGCCACCATGGCGTTGTTGGGCCGTGCCGAAGTCGATCGTCGACTGCAGGCATCTTACCAACGCTTCGATCAACTAACACAGGAATAAAAGTATCATTCTGATCCTAATCCGGTGGGTGAATATACTTTATTGGTCATCCAGGCAGTTAGTACTGCGGGGATAATGGATATTTGTGTGAAAAAATACCATTACCATGGCAAAGAAAAAACGGAAAGATTCCGGGGTTCATAAGGATTTAGATGGTTTTGAGATTCGGATCAACGAATTCGGAGAAATCATTTCCAGCAAAAAGGTGGAGGACCTCAATCGATTCCTCGACGAGAATGTGGAGGATAAGAAATTGGCAGATCACCCGGAGCACGCCAAACGGGATGAGGAAGAATAAATATGTAAATAACCTGACAGCCAATTGTTTTACTGAAATTGGCGGTTGAGGTTAACTATTGATTTCAATAATTTGCCTAATTTGCGTACTGACTCGTATGGCTGCTAAAACGTTCCTTTCTGAGCAATGAATAGCAGTCAGTCCCGACCACTGACACGACCCGGACGGAGTCGCTCTCCGCGGTTCGAACCCGTATAAAACAGAGTGTTTCGGGCAGTGGCCTGATGAACCGATTATATGATCTACCTGACCGGGGGGTACGCCCCCATCCAAGCAGCGTGCCATAACCAACCGCCCGGACGCGTTACAGCCTATTCTGGATCATCTGCCGGGGTCAGGCTT
>JASBTH010000175.1 GCA_030148525.1 Saprospiraceae bacterium
ACGGTTTTCAAGGGTAATCAATTTTCACGCCAGGATTATCTACGGGTGTTTCGTGACATATCGCCCGCTACTGCCAGCCGGGATCTGAAATTAGCCGTCGAACAAAATCGCATTCAGAAAAAGGGGGATAAGCGGACTACAAAATACACTCGAGTGTAAGTATCGGTAACGGGTACATTTTGACCCCGCTTCCCAAAACCGGGCCGGAAAGCCATTTTTTAGGGCATGAATGTGCTACGCCCGGTTTCGGGAAGCAGTTTATAAAGAACGGTACACTGATACTATCACCCTCACACCTCATACCTCTTGAGAAAACTGGCTAAAACGCAATCATTCTATTAAGAAACCGGGACCGACAGCCAGTTTTCTCAAGCAATCTCCCCATCTCCTACTTTTCTCCTACCTTTTCCCAACCCTTATTTCATGGGCGTTCCGGCTGCTGACCATAGATTTGCTGTTGTTATAACGATTCCCATTCGGTCCACGGGCTTTCGCTAAAAAAGAGGTTACCCGACTGTACCACTTACCGGAAGATACGGCCCCGAATCGGATCATTTTATACCCTGTCCAACGGACTTCACCCCTTCCCTTTCCGAAGGGAAGGGGCCAACCGTAAAGGTCTGTGTTACCTTCGCTGGTTGCCGGGGGAAGGGTTTTAACCAAAACCAGTACACCATGCGCAACGCACCCGTCTTATTACTCTGCAGCTTTTTGCTGCTATCCGCAACGGCCTTCGGCCAACAGAACCAGAATAGTAATACCAATCGCAATTCGAACTCGAATGGAGACGACACCAGGGTCGAAGTCGAGCAAATGCTGGAACTGGAAAATGATTCCCGCGAGGACGAGGTTGTTCTAAGTATTCCCGAGAATACCCGGGAAATGCAGATCAAAGTGTACGGCCAGATCTCTAACGGACGATTGGTGGTCGAACTGTACGATCCCAATGGTAAGAAAGAAGGAACGTTTTCTCTGTCGACTAAAGGAAAACCCGGAAAAAATGCTCAGGCTACCGGTAATTTAACGAAATCCCTACGTGATCCCGAAGCCGGAGACTGGATCGTTAAGATCCTGCCCGCCAATGTGACGGGAGACATCGGTATTCGTTCGGCCTATATTCAGTAATTTTATTGGACATGACGTGCAAAGGAATAGTTCTTGGATGTTTTTGGTTGTTATTGACCAGCTTATCAATAGCAGCCGAGTCAGAGGGGGGATCGCCGCGCCTCACCGGACAGATTCAACTGGACTCCTCCTGGGAGCGCACCGTGTACCTGTCTTACATCCCGACCTTTGAAGACTTGTACGCCATGTCGTACGATATGATCATCGCCGAGGCTGCCATCGACAGCCTCGGTCATTTTTCTCTGGATCTTAGCTTCCTGCCCAAAGAGGACCGGATATATCGCCTGCACGTCGTGAAGCGAGGAGACGCGCCCACCTCACTCACCATCGGCGGACTGGAAGAAAACCACCTTTTCCTGATCGCTAATGGAGCGGATTCCATTCGTTTGGAGGCGAACGGACTACGACCGCCTTTCAGGGATGTTACCTACCGCAATGCTCCGGCGCAAACGGCCTTGCAGGAGGTGACCGATTTCGAGAACCGCACTACCGACCTGGCCGCGGAAAGCAACGCGGCCAAACGCCAGTTCATCGAAGTACAGATGTACGATCAGCTAAGAACCATCGCGGATACTTCCGGTCATCCGCTGGTCTCTCTGTACGCCATTTACCTGAGTCAGTTCGAAAGCAATCTCCGTGAACATACTGATTTCTACCAGAGATACCGCAAGAAGTGGAAAGGGGAAGGCAGCGCCTATTTCGCATCCTTCCGTCGCCAATTTCCCGGACGGCCCAGCTACCTGCGCATCGGCGCCTTTGCCGTAGCGGCTATGTCGCTACTCGGGCTTGGTTACTACCTCGGCGGCCGCCGCACGCCCGGCGAACCCGCCGGCCTGAAAGAACTTACGGTTCAGGAACGCAAGATCTACGAACTCCTCCGGAAGGGGGCCACCAATCAAGAGATCTCCGATGCCTGCCATATCGGGGTCAGTACGGTCAAGAGCCACGTGAGTAGCATCTACCGCAAATTGAACGTAAAGTCCCGTAAAGAAGTGATCAATATGTGAGGTAAGGACTATCGCTGCTTTTTGTGCTCGGTCATGTCATAGGTAACCATAACGTTAGGGCTATTGCACAAAAAGCAGCGATGATTCTGAAGTCTCCTAATCCCCAAATCCCCGTCGATCCGGTAGCGCTGCGGGTCAAGATTCTTTATTCTTCGGGGGGTAATACATGTCCTACATTCCGTACCTACCGGCACGGTTTTCTCTTGTCCGATTCTGATTTCTACCCATATCTGGTCCCTAACGGGACCTTTTCAGAACGCCCCTTTAGGGGCGGAATATGGGTAGAAACTCTCCCAAGGACCATTCAGCTTTAATGATTATTGACCCGCGGCACTAGAGGATCGACACCCTACACCTTCTCCACCGTCACCTTCGCGGCCACATCATCCGGCAGGTCCAGGGTTTCTCCGTTGTCCAAAGCGTCTGATAATTGCAGGTTATCGGCCAGGACTTCCTGACTGATGTAGTCGCCGAATTGCTCCACTGCGGGCACCAGCTCGTCCTTGCGTTCCAGAACTACCTTGATGCGATCCGTGAGTTCGAAATTGCGGTTCTTGCGGATATTCTGGATGCGGTTGACTAACTCCCGGGCCATACCCTCTGCCACCAGGTCATCGGTGATGGTGACGTCCAGAGCGACCGTCAGAGCTCCGTCGTTGGCAACCAACCAGCCGGGGATATCCTCGGTGATCACCTCAAAGTCTTCCATACCCAGCTCGTAGCGCCGGTCTTCGACCTCGAGTACGTAGACTCCCGTTTTCTCCAGCTCGGCGATATCACTTTGCCCCATCCCATTGATGGCCTTGGCGGCAAACTTCATGTCCTTACCCAGGCGTTTGCCCAGTGTCTTGAAGTTAGGCTTCACCTTTTTCTTGATGATACCGCTGGCATCGTCGATGAATTCGATGTCTTTTACGTTCACCTCCGATTTGATGAGGTCAGCCACACCCT
Source organism: Saprospiraceae bacterium (assembly GCA_030148525.1). Classification (GTDB taxonomy): domain Bacteria; phylum Bacteroidota; class Bacteroidia; order Chitinophagales; family Saprospiraceae; genus DT-110. The sequence goes on from JASBTH010000175.1 coordinate 3,084, forward strand.
CGACCTGGCGCTGGAACCGCTCGTCGAGTACCGGCAAAAGGATCTTTTGCAGTGGTTGGCGTACCCGAATCTTCTCTTTTTTCCGTAAGGAGAAGACCAAAGAGGTGATCTTCTGCGCATAATCCATACGCTCCTCCAACTCCGCGTCAATGAACGAAGTGTCGGCCGTTGGGAAGTCGGTCAGGTGGACCGATGCGTGTTCCCGTTTCTGACTGCCGTTGTTCAAATTGCGGTAGAGCCAGTCGGCAAAGAATGGCGCTACGGGGGCCATGAGCTGGGCCACGGTCTCCAGACAAGTGTACAGCGTCTGGTAAGCCGAGATTTTATCGGAATCGTAATCGCCCTTCCAGAAGCGGCGGCGGTTCAGACGCACGTACCAGTTGCTCAATTGCTCGTCGACGAAGTTCATGACCAGACGGGTCGCATTGGTCGCTTCGTAGTCGGCGTATTGCTTGTCGACCTCCTGGATCAGGGAGTGCAGCGACGACAGAATCCACCGGTCGATCTCGGGCCGCTCGTCATTCGGTACATCTGCTTCCGTATAGGTGAAGTTATCCAGGTTGGCGTACATAGCCAGGAAGGAGTAGGTGTTGTAGAGCGTACCGAAAAAACGGCGACTTACCTCATCCACCCCTTCCAGGTCAAACTTCAGGTTATCCCAGGCCTGGGCGTTACTGATCATGTACCAACGCACCGCATCGGCCCCCTTACCGGCCAAAGCTTCGAAGGGGTCGATGGCGTTGCCCAGGCGCTTCGACATCTTCACGCCATTCTTATCCAGCACCAATCCGTTGGACACCACATTTTTGAAGGCGACCGAATCGAAGACCATGGTCGCAATGGCGTGCTGTGAATAGAACCAGCCGCGGGTCTGATCCACGCCCTCGGCAATGAAATCAGCCGGGAAGTTCAGCTCAAATTTATCTTTATTCTCAAATGGATAGTGCAACTGTGCATAGGGTACCGAACCGGAATCGAACCATACGTCGATCAGGTCCAGTTCCCGCTCCATGCGCTGACCATCGGCACTCACCAGCACCACCTTGTCGATGTATGGGCGGTGCATGTCCTGCGGTACTTCCTGCTTCAGGCCGAGTACCTCATTGGCTTTTTCGATCTCCTGTGTCAACTGCTCAATGGATCCGATGCAGGTCTCCTGCTTGCCGTCTTCCGTCCGCCAGATCGGGAGGGGAATACCCCAGTAGCGGGAGCGCGACAGATTCCAGTCGACCAGGTTTTCCAACCACTTCCCGAAGCGACCCTCCCCGGTAGAGGCGGGCTTCCAGTTGATGGTCTGATTCAGTTCGTACATGCGCTCGCGGGCTTTGGAGGCCCGGATAAACCAGCTGTCCAGCGGATAGTATAGCACGGGCCGATCGGTCCGCCAGCAGTGCGGATAGGAGTGCATATACTTTTCGGAGTGGAACAGCTTGTTCTCCTCCTTCAGTTTGATCACGATATCGGCATCGGTGGGGCGTTCTTCCTCCTGACCGTAGTCCTTCACGTAGCGACCGGCAAAGTCGGTCACTTCCTTTACAAATTTACCCTGCTTATCGACCAGCGGCATATTGTTACCCTGCTCGTCTTTCACCACCAGGGGCGGAATGTCGTAGCGCTGAGCTACCCGAAAGTCATCCGCACCGAAGGTGGGGGCAATGTGCACGATACCGGTACCATCCTCCGTGCTTACAAAGTCACCCAGCAACACCTTAAAGGCAGGCTTGTCGGGCTGCACGTAGGGCAGCAGTTGCTCGTATTCCATCAGCTCCAGATCGGCCCCCTTCATTTCCTCCACGATCTCGATGTAGGGATAGGGTTTATTGCCCGGCTTCACATCGTCGGGGGTGAGGTCGGGGTTTTGTTCGCTGAAGTAGTTGTTCAGGCGATCCTTGGCCAGGATCACGTTGATGGGCTCCTTCGTGTAGCGGTTGTAGGTCCGCACCTTCACGTAGTCGATCTTGGCACCGGCGGCCAGAGCGGTATTGGAAGGCAGCGTCCAGGGAGTGGTGGTCCAGGCCAGGAAGTAGTCGTTCTCCGTGCCCTTGACCTTGAACTGGGCCACGGCCGAAATGTCCTTGATCTCCTTATAGGCACCGGGCATGTTCAGCTCGTGCGAGCTCAGCCCCGTACCGGCGGCCGGAGAATAGGGCTGAATGGTGTAGCCCTTGTACAGCATATCTTTATCGTGCAATTGCTTCAGCAGCCACCATACGGTCTCGATGTAGTCATTCTCGTAGGTGATGTAGGGATTGTCGAGGTCGACCCAGTAGCCCATCTTGACGGTGAGATCATCCCACATATCCTTATAGCGCATCACCGTTTCGC
>JASBTH010000182.1 GCA_030148525.1 Saprospiraceae bacterium
CAGATCGTCGTGCAGGATCCGTACGTTCACCTCTCCGGCCGAATTGGCGAACAGCGGCACTTCGATCTCCGGCGCGAACGGATCAGACCAGGTGGACCACTGTGCTCCCCAGCGCGGATTGGCCCGCATCTCCTCTACGGAGAACAAATGAATAGCCGAAGCCAGTACCTCCTCGTTTAACTGTTGCAATTCAGCAGCGCTTCCCTTGTACATGGAGCGACCGTGAGTACCGACAATGATATCTTTTTCCCGGGGATGAATGACTACATCGTGCACTGCAACCGCAGGCAGGCCATTATCCATCAGCATAAAGCTTTCCCCCCGGTCCAGGCTAACGTACAAGCCGTGGTCACTACCTACGTATAGTATGTTCTCGTTCGCAGGGTCTTCCTTGATTACATTTAGCGGCTCCATTGGCAGGTCTTCCCCAATGGAACGCCAGGTTTCGCCGTAGTTCTCGGAAACATAGGCGTAAGGTGTGAAATCATCCCAGCGGTATCCGTTTAGAACTGCATACACTCGTCCTTCTACAAAAGCAGACGCCTGGACGCGTGCCACCCACATATTCTCCGGAAGACCTTCACTGATCTGTGTCCAACTGGTACCACCGTCTTTACTCACGTGGACCAAGCCATCATCAGAACCGGTGTATAACAGGCCAAAACGCAAGGGCGATTCGTGGATGGTGGTGAGCGTTCCGTAGGGTACATCACCCTTAATGCCTCCTTTGGTCAGGTCACCAGAGATCTCTACAAAATTATCTCCCTGGTCCATCGAACGGTGCAGTTTATTGGACCCCATATACAGAATATCCTGGTTGTGTTGCGATAAATGGATAGGCGTTTGCCAGTTCCAGCGGAGGGGGCGATCACCCAGTTCGTGTCGTGGTGTGATGGAGGTGCGATCGCCCGTACGTGTATTCAGACGAGAGTAATTGCCAAATTGCAATCCGGTGTATACTGTTTCGTTGTCACGGGTATCGATGGCTACTTGCATGCCGTCACCTCCGTAAATAGCCCGGTAAGGGTACTGCCCCGAACCGTGCCAGCGGGTGCTGGCCTGATAGGTGTTCGGGCCCATCCAGACGCCGTTATCCTGCAGTCCTCCGTACACATTATAGGGCTCAGCCATATCGACAGCCACGTAGTAGAACTGCCCCAGCGCCGGAGAGTTACATTTGATGTAGCGTTCGCCATCGTCGTACGAAATATTTATACCACCGTCATTACCCAGGATCAGGTGTCCGTCACGATTGGGGTTTAGCCATAGCGCGTGGTGGTCAGAGTGGACGTTATCCCCGTTAATGGGCTCCCAATTGGCACCGCCATCCATGGATTTGATTACGGGGACACCCAGTACGTACAAACGGTCGGAATCGTGGGGTGAAACCCGGATCTGACCAAAGTAATAACCGTAGGAGCTATATACACCGTCGATGTAGTCATCGTGAGTGCGTTCCCAGGATTTACCCTCGTCGTCGGAGCGATAGATCTCCAAGCCGATAACAGGCGTATCAAACAGGAGGGAATTCGCATCTTCAATGTATTCGACCAGAGCCAGCGGCTCAATCTCGTCTTTCTTCACCATGTTGATCACCGCCTGGGTATTGTATTGACGTGGGAAGCGGTAATTGCGAAGATAGGTGGTAATGGTTTTTTCCTCCAACTCCAGAAATTCCTCCCGGGTCATATCGCGCAGGTCGTCTTTGGTGAGTTCGTCACTATCGTCCTCTGCATCGGCAGGCCTGCGGTTGTAGTTGTCAATGCTGGCGTAGAGTATGGATTCACCATTTTCTTTCGCCAGCGCCAGGCCAATCCGGCCCGCGCCGGAATCTGCCGGAAAAACACCACCCTTAGGCGTCATAAGTTCCCAGGTATCACCGCCGTCGGTACTTTTGTAAATACCGCTGCCTTCGCCGGATTCTACAAAGTTCCAGGCCCGGCGAGTGCGTTCCCAGGTCGCGCAGTACAATACGTCCGGATTGTCGGGGTCAATGACCAGGTCAACAGCTCCGGCATTATCATTTACGTACAGCGTCTTCTCCCAGGTAGTACCACCGTCAGTGGTCTTGTACAGACCGCGTTCGGGATTAGCGGAATACAGGTGCCCCAAAGCAGCTACCCAAACCGTATTCGGGTCCTCCGGGTGGATGATAATACGGCTGATGTGGTGGGTTTCACCCAGGCCAATGTGTTCCCAGGAAGCGCCGTCATCGGTGCTTTTATACATGCCAACTCCGGAATAAGAAGAGCGACTGGAGTTGTTCTCCCCGGTACCTGCGTAGATAATGTTTTCTTCCCAGTCGACTGCAATGTCGCCCAGGGTCATCACCATTTCGTCGTCGAATAAGGGGTCGAAGCTGATACCATTATTGGTGGTCTTCCACAGACCTCCGGAGGCATAGGCTACGTAAAAATGACTTGGATCTTGTTCGTAGACGTCCACGTCGACTACCCGTCCCGAAAAGACCGTGGGGCCGATATTCTGGAAGGAAACGCCTTTTACGAGTGAATTTTCGGCCAGCATCTGGTGTTGTTCGTAGCTTTTGATACGATCTTCAGCCGGAGTAGCTGGCGGTTGTGGTGTGCTTTGTGCAAAGATGGTCTGAGCCAGGAGCAGACAGCTCAGCAACAGAATTTGTCGCATAGTTGTTATTTTAATCGATCAGCAAACAGTAGGGGAGGCTTCGTGATATCGAATTATTAACCTCCCCGGCGACTAAAGATAGCAAAATTGCAGGCTGGAAAAAGAAAAGCCAGGTACGCAGCGTACCTGGCTTTTCTTTGATTAGTCTGTGCGGATCGATCAGGCCTTGGAAATATCATCCCGGTCGGCCGGCAGGGTTTTAAAGTGGTCGCCACCTTCGATATCGATGTCCAGTTCCCGTAAGTCCTTGAACCGCAAGGCCCCTTCCAGACTGACCATCGTAAATGAGTCGGCTCCACTGATCAACAGCAATACGTCGGTAATCCGGTCTCCGTCTTCCCGGATTAGCAATTGTATTAACTCACCTCCATCACGGGCATTAAAGAGATCTTCAAACTGATGATTCCGCAATTTGCGCACCAGGCTGTTGTATTCGGTTTTGGATACCAAATTACCTTCTTCCATGGTCATTACCCGCAGACGGCTGATATGGCGGGCAAATGGTTTTACCTCATCGTTCTCATCGGCAAATTTTGCGGCCAGTTTAAGTACCCATCCGCCAAGCTGGATATTTTCCACATTGTCCATGTGTTTGTACTTATTGTAAAACTGGCGGATTGCAGGGTCCTGGGCCGATACTTGTGCCAGAAATAACAAACACAGGCAGGTCATACATATTCGGGTGATCATAGGTGGTTCGATTT
>JASBTH010000189.1 GCA_030148525.1 Saprospiraceae bacterium
AATATTTGTACCGCTCAGGCATTGCTGGCCATCATGGCCGGCATGTATGCTGCCTACCACGGCCCCAAAGGCTTGCGTGCCATCGCCGAGCGCGTTCATGCGACCACTGCCCTGCTCAATCAGCAACTGAAATCGTTGGGCCTGGAGCAGCGCAATGCGTACTTTTTCGATACGCTATCCATTGTGGCCACTGAGGAGTTGCAGGATAAGGTAAAACTAGTTTCTCACCTGCGGGAAGTGAATTTCTACTACGACCACAAGACTATCCAGATCAGCCTCGACGAAACCACTACGCCCGCCGATGTGGCCCTGATCGTGGCGATTTTTGCGGAAGCAACCAATCAGAAAGCCCCTGGTCAAACTACCCCTGCAGATGGTTACCAGATACCGGAAAAGCTGGTACGGACGTCCTCCTATCTGGAGCATCCGGTTTTCAACAGTTTCCATACGGAAACGACCATGATGCGGTACCTCAAGCGCCTGGAAAACCGGGATCTATCATTGACGCACTCCATGATCCCGCTCGGTAGTTGTACCATGAAGTTGAATGCGGCCTCCGAGCTACTGCCCGTCAGCTGGCCGGAATTCGCGCATATCCACCCCTTTGCGCCGTCTGATCAAGTGGCCGGATACAAAAAGATCTTCCAGGAGTTGGAAGAATGGCTGAGCGATATCACCGGCTTTGAAGCCTGCAGCCTGCAGCCTAACTCGGGTGCGCAAGGAGAGTATTCTGGCTTGCTGACCATACGTGCCTACCACCTGGCCAACGGAGACGATCAACGTCGTATTGCTCTGATCCCCAGCTCAGCTCACGGTACCAATCCCGCCAGCGCGGTTATGGCAGGCATGAAGGTCGTTGTTGTCAAATGCGATGATCGGGGAAATATTGATCTCGACGACTTGCGTCAAAAAGCAGAAAAACACCAGGATGAACTGGCAGCCCTGATGGTAACCTACCCATCAACGCACGGCGTTTTTGAATCTGAGATCCATGAGATCTGCAACATCATTCACGAAAATGGCGGAAAAGTCTACATGGACGGTGCGAATATGAACGCCCAGGTAGGGCTGACCAGCCCGGGCCATATTCACGCCGACGTTTGCCACCTCAATTTGCACAAAACCTTTGCCATCCCTCACGGTGGTGGTGGTCCCGGAATGGGTCCCATTTGCGTAAATAAGAGCCTGGCTCCCTTCCTGCCCAAGCACCCCCTCACCCATACGGGCGGGGATCAGGGAATCAGAGCCGTATCAGCCGCTCCCTGGGGAAGTGCCAGTATTCTGCTGATTTCCTATGGATACATCAAAATGTTGGGTAAGAAAGGTCTGACCGATGCCACTAAAATGGCTATCCTGAACGCCAACTACATCAAAGCACGATTGGAAAACGACTACGATGTGCTTTATGTGGGGGAAAAGGGCCGGTCTGCCCACGAATTGATCCTGGACTTGCGTCCGTTCAAGTCCGTAGCTTCCGCAGAGGATGTAGCAAAACGAATGATCGATTATGGCTTCCATGCACCAACCCTCTCATTTCCGGTAGCGGGCACCATCATGATCGAACCCACGGAAAGCGAAGACAAAGATGAGCTCGATCGTTTCTGTGATGCCATGTTAGGCATACGACGCGAGATTGATGAGATCGCGACGGGCGAAGCCGATGAGAATAATAACGTTTTAGCAAATGCACCCCACCCGATTGGCTTGGTAACCAGTGATAACTGGGATTTCCCCTACAGCCGGGAGAAAGCGGCCTATCCGCTACCCTACCTGCGCTGGGGACATAAATTCTGGATCGGAGTCGGACGGGTTGATAATGCCTTTGGGGATCGCAACCTCATGTGTACTTGTCCACCGCTCGAATCCTACGAGGAACCGGCTGATTTTGTACAGACAAAATAAGCCTGGTACGGTTCCAAAAAAAGTGGCCTCCGCAGATACCTGCGGAGGCCATTATTATTTGATGATGAGCCCTAACCCATCATTGATTCACCTCGGTTTTAGCAAAGATACCGGGTTCGCTCGGGGCGTTGTCATTCGTATTGATTTCATTCGCTGAATACGGTAAGCGTTCCGGATGATTGGTGGCCGTCTGCGTGTTGAAGGGAAAGGGAACAACAAGATCAGGGTCACTTGCCCTCAGTCGACGGGCATCATTAAAGGGAATATACGTTCCAAACCCGGAGACATATCTTTCTTCAATAATTTCCCGTAATAGCGCTGTTTCCTGATCTACGTTGTCCATATTTTCTAAGCCTCCGGCCGCAAAATCATCAGCAACGTAGGGTTCGTATAAAAAGGGTTGATCTGAAAAGTTAGCGTTCAGTCGCCCGCCTGCATTCAGGTATGATCGAAGCTCGTTCAAATGTCCCAAGCCAGTTTCTAGTCCTTGCGTACGAGTTCCGGCTTCCGCCAGGATCAACTGGTTTTCCTCATAGGTAACCATTGGCTGGGGCTCGAATTGCTCGATGACGCCCCTATTGCCGTTTGCACTGGTCTCGTCGATTGTGTAATAATTGAATCGGGCGGTTTCGTCGGTTTTTTCATTTCCGCGATACACATCACTGGATTCGTCTAGCAATTGCATCAAATAGCTGTCACCCGTTCCAATATCACCGGTTCGAGAACCGGCCAATATCATCCAGAAGAGGTTTTTATCGCCCTCCGCATTGGTAGCTGGTCCTCTTGGAATGAACAGCATATTGCCATCCGCAGAAGAAATACCCTGTTGAGCGGCGGAATAGGCATTTCCGTAATCACGCAATTGCAGATAATACCTCGCTTGCAGCGTGTAGGCGGCTTCCAGCCATTTTTGCGCATCGCCCTCAAAGTAAATATCTTCCAGAAGCAGCCTGGAATTTGCTTGTTCCAAATCGGAAATGGCGTCTGTGAGTAGATCAATTACAGCATTAAATACCGAAACCTGATTATCGAAGGCAGGATCTTCTATGTCCGTATTATTAGCCTCCGAATAGGGCAAATCCCCAAAAAGACTTGCACCGGTACCAATAGCATGTGCCTCAATGACCTTAGCAATCCCGTTCAGCAACCGATCATCAGGGGCTTTTTCCCGGATTAGTCGAGTATTGGTTAATGCACCTACGTAGATACGGCTCCAAACCCCGTTGGATTCTACACCAGACAAAGAGTATCCGTAAATATTTGAATACAACGAAGTCAATCCGACTAACTGGCCACTATACATGCCGGAAATACGGTTTAAATGGCCAACCTGTACTTGAATGTTGGCTAATTGGGCTCCGGTCAGGAATAGGCGCGCATCTACATCGTCGGCCGTAATTTCATTTGGATTATCGTTGATATCATCTACCAAATCCTCGCAAGCAGTTCCCATTGCGAGAACCAGGCAGGCAAGGATGCATATTTTAAGATAATTCATAATAGTATTCTTTTTGTCAGACCTGATGATCATTAATAATTAACACTAATCGAGAACAAGAAGGACTTAGCAGTCGGATTGGTAAAGTAATCCAATCCAAATCCATTATTGACTCCGACCTGATTGACTTCCGGATCGATACCCGGGATATCATCCCAAAGGAACAAGTTTCGTCCGGTGAGTGTAAACTGGATGGACCCCAGTTTGGTAGTGTTTTTCAGCCATTCTGAATTCCAATTATACCCGAGCGACAACTCGCGAATTCGGGTGAACGTAGCGTCAAACAAGCTGAAATTATAGGCTTGGTTATCGCCAAAACCGCCACCGATACCGGTACGATACCAGCTTTCATCAAGTAGCACGGGGCCTCCTCCGAAATCTCGTACATTCCCCCGTACTGTCGTTCCGGCAGGAATCACCTCACCGGCATAATTTACCAGGGGTTGGTCGAGAGTTACTCGATTTGCTGTTTCCTGGGTAGTACCGAAGCGGCGCAGTACCCATAACGTCCGCGGTGAAAAGTCGCCACCCTGGGAATGTTCGATCAAAGCATTGAAGCGGAAATTTTTCCAGCTAATATCAAAACTAAGTCCACCTCTCCAATCGGGATTCGGGTCACCCAGGACGATGGGGTTGGGAGTCAACTGAGGGAAACCATTGTCGTCGAGAATGAAATTCCCGTTTTCGTCGGTTTGTGAACCTGTTCCCCAAAGCGCTCCCAGGGGAAAGCCTTCCACGGCCCTGGAACTAACTGAACCGCCAGTCAGGTTAATGGATTCCGCTCCGCGTAACCTGGTTACGGTATTTTCATTGGCGTTGAAATTGGCATTAACCCCAATATTCCAGGCATCATTTTCAAAAAGGGTATACCCTGCCTCCATTTCAAACCCCACGTTCTCCATGGACCCCGCGTTGGTATATTCCGTATCGAACCCGGATGAAGGTGTAAGATCAATACCAAAGAGCAGATCTTCAATACGGTTCTGATAGTAGGTTGCGGTGAGGGATAATTTATCCCGGAATAAACGCAGATCAACCCCAATCTCCCATTCGGTCTTAATTTCAGGTTTCAGATTGGGATTACCCCGGTCATCATCCAGGCGGAATCCACCTCCGAATAGTCCAATGTCGAGTGGATCACTATAGGTGCTGTAGGTGAATCCGCTTTCTGCCGGAGTCTGGAATCGGTGGGGAGCTGGCTGTACCCCCACCTGTCCCCAGGAAGCCCGCAGCTTACCGAAGGTTAAAAAGTCGGACGTGGAAACTGCTGACTTAGTAAACTGCCAGGCAGCGTCGATAGCCGGGTAGAAGAAGGTACCCTGCACCGTGGAAGCAGCCTCGAGGCCACCCGACATATTCACGAATAGCTCATCGTAAAAGTCAAAAGCCAGTACTCCGTATCCGCGATTTGATCTAATGAATCTGCGGAAGTTATCGATAGCAGATGCTTCCTGAGACCCATTCAAGTCAGTGGTAGGCTTGTCAGAATTCACCAGAAAGCCCGTGACCTGGTACGATGAAATCCGGCGAGTGCGGTCGTTTATATTCCATCCCAAAGTGGTGTTTAATCCGATATCAGAACTCAGGGAGAAATTTGCCTTCGCAATGGCATCAAAATTAAGCTCCTGCTCGCGAATCTCATCCTCCGCCAGAATACCAACATTTCGGCTACCGCCTGACCCGATTGGGAATAAATACGTCCGAACATCCCCCGAAGCGTCGACACCACCCCGAAGGGTAAATGTGAGCCAGGGGGCGGGATTAATATCTATATCAGCCGACATGATGAACCGGTCCACATCTGTTTCCGATACCTGCTCGAATGCGGTCCATCCGGGATTATTATATACCGGGTTCTGAGTTTGTCCCAGATACCTTCGGTAGGATCGGTGCCGATTGGTAAATTCCTGCCCGTCTTCATTTACATGAGTACCCAGGTAATCCCGGTTATCAAAATCAGGGGGTGTGCGTAGTAATCCCAAGAGCAGACCCGCTGTATTTGAACTTTGCTGAATACGATTGGATTTAGTAGCCGTATATCCGGCTTTAGAGCTAATAGTCAACCAGTCGGACAGGAAAAAACGGTTATTCAACCGCAGGTTCGTCCGGTTATAATCCGAGTTCCGAATAATGCCTTCCTGGTCCAGATTACCGAGACTAAAGAAGTAGGTTGCGCGGTCATTTCCTCCACTTACTGATAAATCATGCTGCCAGAAACCACCAGTTTGAAAAACCTGATCCCAATTGCTATCGACGAAAGTCGACCGGTCATTTTTGCCCGTAATGGGAAAATATTCGGTTCCGTCGCGGGCTATGAAGCGCTCTCCATCGCGATTTACATCGTCCGAGCCACCAGCGCGATCAGGAATGTAATCACCCCATGATTCCGCACGAGTCGGAGAGTAGGATCCACCGCGGCCCTGTCCGTATAGGCTTTGCATGGGAATTCGCTCCAGCACATCATCAAAGGATCGAGTGACCTTATAATTGATCCGGGGCTTACCGGAACTACCGCTTTTGGTGGTAATGACCAACACCCCGTTCGCTGCCCGGGAACCCCAGAGAGCAGCAGCTGATGCACCCTTCAAAATCTGTACCGACTCAATATCATTAGGGTTGATATCATTCAGCCGCGACTGTTGGGTCGTACCACCGGTTCGCCCCCCCGTTACATTATTACCCCCACCGTAAATAGTGGAGTTACTAATTGGTATACCATCTAAAATAATGAGCGGATTACTGGAACCGGAAATGGTATTTGCCCCCCGGATCCGGATAGTCGTACCAGCTCCAGGGTCGCCGTTGCTCCGCTGAATTTGGACCCCCGCAGCTCGCCCACCAAGAGAGTTCAATAAGGTGGTCTCCCCGGTTCGATTGATGTCTTCCGTTGCTACGGTAGAGTAGGTAGATCCCATTTCATCCTTTCGTTGCTTGAAGCCGAGCGCGCTCACGACAACTTCATCCAACACTTCCGCATCTTCTCGCATGATGACTTCCAGATCAGTCTGATCTCCTACGGTAATTTCGCGAGTATCGTAGCCAACGTACCTGAAGATTAATACCGAATTATTAGTTGGCACCGAAATTTCGAATTGACCGTCGATATCGGTGACTGCCCCCGTGGAGGTCCCTTTCACCAAGATATTGACACCGATCAATGCTTCTCCTTCGGTATCAGTGACGGTACCCGTCACTGCTCTTTGCCCCCACATACTCGTACTGATGCCCATCATCAGAATCAACGTAAGTAAATGATTAAGTCTCATAAGACAATGTTTTAAATACAATAATGAGTGTAAATTCCTACACCTTTAAATTACCCTTAAAGGGTTATTTTATTCTTCTTTTTTGTACTTTTCCAATATAAAGCTTTACCCCTTCCTTTTTACAGGTAACATACCAACCGTTTTTTTACAGACGAAGAGGTATGTTTACTTGTATTTATCATTCGGTCCATCCGGCCGGGAATACGAAGGGGTCGAAATTCCAGAGCACAGGGAGGATCCAGTACACTATAGCGGTGATTAATAGGATCGAAAGGAGGTTCATCCAAATTCCGACCCGAACCATATCAAAAATCTTGAGGTATCCCGACCCGAATACTACTGCATTAGGTGGCGTGGCTACCGGCAACATAAAGGCACAAGAAGCAGCAACCGTTGTGCCCACCATCAACAAATAGGGATGGACCCCAATCGAAAAAGCCAGAGGTGCCAAAATGGGCAGCATCATGGCCGTGGTAGCCAGGTTCGAGGTGATCTCAGTCAGGAAATTGACGGCGGCCACCAGGATCAGGAGTAGAGCCAACAAGGCAATACCTTGCAGGCTGG
>JASBTH010000201.1 GCA_030148525.1 Saprospiraceae bacterium
TCACCGAAGGCATTCGCTTGTTGCTGGCCGTCAAATTCTGAATCCGTCGTAATACCGATCGCCAGATCACTCAAGATCTCGTGGCGTGGTCCCCGGGTACCGTCCATCGCGTAGATGGTTTGGTAATCCTGGTTTGCGGTAGCCGCCGACGTGTCGGGTAGATCACCGTAATCAAAGGCAAAGAGCTCGTCGATAAAGAAGTCTTCCACCTCACCGTTGCGGGCGTGGCCGTAGGCATCCAATACATCCTCCGTCGAAATACGAACGCGAACCGCTTTGGGTCCGGAAGGAGTAGTGGCTGGAATAGCCATGATAATATCGGCACTCGTCTGGCCGAATGGAGCTCCGACTTCGAATCGCTCGTCTGTATTATTGAATACACCGTCTTCATTCCAGTCCACGAAGGCCAGAATGGTACCGGTTACATCCGGCAGATTATTGATGTAGGGAACAGTGAGGGTGATCGTGTTGCCGGCGATCAGGGTGTCCCCGGTTAATGGATTGGTGAAGTCATCTGATGATAAGATCTCATCATCATTGCCGTCCATATCATCACCGTCGGCATTGGTAGAGTATTGACCATCCAGTTCTGCATCTGGCAGATCGGCGGCATTGGCACCAATAAACAAGGGTACCTGTATATTTTCGGCATCCGGGTCGGGGTCCACGTCGATGGGATCGATCCGGTGAGAAGGTCCTTCTACACCACCTACTACATCGGTCAGGTATTTGCCTTCCGGCAAATCACCGTAATCGCGCAAGTGATAGGTAATGCGCAGCTCGTGCTGAGACGAAGGCGCGAAGACTACACCGTGAAACTGAAGGACTGGGATATCGAAGTCAGAACCCGACAGCGATAATCCGAGCTGAAACAATCCATCGGGAGCAGAACTTCCTTCTTCAAGGCCGTTCAAAGCGTTGAGGCGACGTTGTACGTCCATCACCCCGGTACCACCCAGATCAGTCCAAGCTCCGGTCTTATCAGAGGAGATGGTAAAGTCATTATATTTTTCGTCGAACAGGTCCTGGAAGACCACGTCGTTGTACCCCTGGGTGTAGGGTCCGTAATTGGGATCCTCTACCCGGGTTACGTCGAACTGCAGATCACCGGTGGCACTTACCAGTGGTACTCCACGTGCGATATCCGAAGTGGTAACCACCGGACCACAAACGACCCGACTGCTTCCTTCAATAGACACGGGTCGGTATTCTACCCGTTCGATAACGGCCTCGGCCGGAATACCCATACTGGCCAGGTCGAAGCGCACGTAACCGCGCATTTCCACGTTCTGGTTGTTTTGTGGAATTTGCGGGTTGCGCAGTCGACCTACGGCGATACCATCGGCATCGGTTAAATGCAGATCAGACGCACAGGTGCTTCCGCCTGCCGTTTGAGTGGCATTCTGGAAATAACCACTTTGCCCTCCGTTAACACCAGAAACGGTAGAAGGTACTTGCCCGGCGATTATATCGTCCGGTACGTCTACGAAGTTAATGGGGCAGTTGGGAATCGAATTGGACACACAACCTGCCGCGCTTACCGTTATATTTTCGTAGTCACCCTGAGCTGCCGGGTCGATAGATATGGTAGCACCGGACCCAGCTGTGTGAGGCACGTTGGTAGTGGTGCCGCCATTGTAATTGTACGACAGAGTATAATCGACCGTAGGGTCGTAATTATTAATGGTTACGGTTATAGAACCCGATCCGCCGGCGGTCGTCGGTTGTGTTTTGGATACTGATATAGAAGGCGCCTCCTGTACATCGTACTGCACCTCAATGGTATCCGAATAACAAAGGGTAGTGGTAGAAAAGGCGCGCACATAGTAGCTACCATCCGAAGTAGGGGTCACGTTCGGTTCGAAGGTAACGTCCGCAGTGGATGACGGACTGGCCGGCATCGTAGCGTTTGCATCGAGGAACCACTGATACTGTACGTCGGCCGGTGGCGGAGAGGTATTTTGCAGGGTGAGGGTAAAGTTAGTGCTACCCACACAGAAAGGTGTCCCGGCAGCAACCGGCGCAATGGGATCAGCGGGAGGTGCCGGATCGTTGAGGGTAACCACAATTTCGTTGGACGAACACTGGCTATTGGTATACAAACCATTGACTTCCAGCAAACTAATAGTATACTCGCCCGCTCCAAGTAATTGGATGGTAAACTGACCATTTTCGTCCGTCGTAATGGTATCCCCATCGACGAAGGAGGAAGGCACCGGTCCCGGAGTTACGGGGTCAGCGTCCAGGCTCAGCTCGTACTGCAAATTGGGGATCAATCCTCTGACCAGGATTTCTCCGTCGTATCCGGTACACTGAGTAGGATCAGTCGTTTCAAAGGAGATGTTATCACTGGGTATGCTGGGGATACCGCCGAAAGCACTGGCTGCGGGACACTGCTTACCGTTACGGGTAACCGTAAGGATAGCCCGGTAGCGGCATTTGGAGCTGGCATGGTTAATCATTACCTGCTCCGTCGTACCGGTCCCCAGGGGCGTAACCGACAAGTTCATGCTGGATAACCCATTGGTGGTACCTGCAAACACGTCGTAAGAGCCACCGTTATCTACCGCGAACACACCATTTACGAAGTTAGTTCCTAAGCCATTCCGGTCTGAATAGAATGCGAAGGCTGGTTCGGGAGTATCTTCTACTACTCCCACGGATGTCATTCCCATACCATTTTCCGTACCGACAAAAATGGTGTTGCCGGCTATTTTAAGGCTATAGATCAGTTGTGGGTTGGGCAGCCCGGACACCAATTGACGATAGTTGTAACCGCCATCGGTGGAATAAGCGAGACCAAGACCTGTTGCCAGGTAGATCACGCCATCGTCAGTGACATCAATATCGCGAATATCGGTGCTCGGCAAACCATCAACCAAACCATAGGTTTGAAAGGTACCTGCCGATCCGCGGCGAATAGCTACGCCGGAGAAGGTCGCCGCAATAATGGTACGGTCGCCTGCGTCATCAATTACGTGAATGGCACGACCTCCTTGTCCAAGTAAAGGTACGGGATTGAAGGAAGCACCGAAGTCATTGGATTCGTAGATACCCATAGAGGTGATTGCATAGACATCACCGTTAATTGCATAGATATCATTAACTGGTTGACCGAAAACGGTGCGGGCGACAAGGGCTCCGCCGGGGCTGGTAGCTACCGAGAAGCCATTACCAGAAATCGCATATACATCGTTGCCAACCGGATCGAAGAAAACCCTGCTTACGAAGGGATCAACCAGCCCGGCGGTAATTCTGGTAAAGGTGTTTCCACCGTCCAGTGACCGCAGCAAACCATCGCCGGAACCGGCGAAAATATTGGTACCGGTCGGGTCACCATCTATACTGGAAATAAAATTACTGGGAAATTCCAATCGATTGATAATCGTATCGTAGCAGAGTGATTCCCACTGGCGGGTAAGGGTGCCCCCGAAATAATCATTAGAACTCGGTGTAGCCGAGAAGTTATACATGCCATCACAAGTGGTCGCTGAGAGCGGTCCGCTTATGTTCCGTATTTCGGGAATCGCGAACGGACCGTATTCACAACCGATGAGTTGTGGATTGGTCGATTCGATTCGGATTTTATACTGATCGCCGCCTGCCTGATCGAAGGGTATGATTCCCGATACCGGTCCGTCCACATCGGTGGTTGCGACGCGACCAATGATGGTGTTATTAGCGGGATTGGAAAAATCACCATCCGGTGCGCTCAGTACAATCCGGAATTCGTTATTGGCATTGAAAAAGCCACCCATTTCGTTACTGTTGTACATCAACTCCAGGAGCTCACCCTGGCAGTATGTCTCACTCACGTCGGGGAAGGGATCGGGATCGGAAATAATCAATCCACGAATCTCGACATCATCATTGGTGGCCTCGCCCGGGGTAAGGAATCCACTGGTCGTTTCTACCCGGAACTCATAGCCCGTCCCGCTTGGGGTGGCAGTCGGAATAACGGCTTCAATAGTACCCGATACAGGGGCCGAACCCGACGTACTAATTGAACCGCCGGAAATGGTAGTCATAACCGTTGCTGCGCTAAGGTCACTAAATACACCATTTTTATCACTGATTCGCAACTGGATCATACCATTACCCCCGCTTGAAAAGCCCTGTCCGGTGCGCAGGCACTGGGCGGTGTATTCAACCTCAATGGTATCACCAGGGCAATAGAATGCTTCCTCATCAACCACACTCCCTGTTTCCAGACTCGGTGCTATTACCGTGATGTTATCGGTATCCCCATCCGTAGTTCCCCCCTGAGTAGCGGTTAAAGTAACTGGCGAAGAGCCTGATCCGGAGGTAAAGCTGATCGTCAGAGAGCCTGATCCACCACCGGAACCACCACTAACGGTGACATTGGTGCTACCTGCTGAACCGGTCTCACCATTTAATGACGAGGTAACACTTACATTACCGTCAGCCCACCCCCCAGAAAGGGTAAAGTTGACGGTCACATTGTCCTCCCAGCAAGTAGTAGAGGGACTGAAACTGGTGATATTGACAGCCTCCTGTCCGATTAGGCTGGTAAGCCCAAAGCCAAATACCAATAAGAGCAAGGGCCTGATGAATAAGGCCAAATCTATCTTTGGCAAGGCCTTACGGGTAATGGGTACAAAATTTTTCATGAGCATATTTGATTATGACAAACAGCAACAGCGTGCCAGTTTTATACTAGATTTTAGGATCCCGCAGATGTCTGCAGTTGCTTTATTTTTTGTTCTACTGATTTCCAATACGGGTTGTAGGTCGAATCAGAACGCAGTTTCTTAATCGTCTCAATTGGATTGTGCAGCATTTCCAGCAATTCGGGATTATTCGTGAAATCGTATCCCTTATTGCGGAGCGCCTTTTCCGTGAGTCGGAAGGTCTCTATAATTCGCGCTTCCTCT
>JASBTH010000202.1 GCA_030148525.1 Saprospiraceae bacterium
CAATCCCAAAATACCGTCGGGAATGATGATCAGTTTACCATCCGCCGGCAATTCTTCACGTACGGGAGCCAACAACCAGTTGTACAAGTGCCGCGATTGATCGTAAAAAGCCGGATCCTGCGTAATGATGGACTGGCGCAACTGACGCACCACACCCTCCAGGTCTTCAGGTACGGACAGGCGAAATACCTGTGCCTCTTCCCGGGAAAGCACAAACAGAAACAGGTAGTCTCCGGAGGTAACAAAATACTCGAGGAGGACCTCTTTCTCGTCCAGGAGGTTTTGCTGTATGTCATCAACCGTTGCAATACTGCTTTGGTGTACCAGATCGAAATAGGCCGGTGCTTCCTGTTGCAGTCGAAGCAGCAGGTCCTCCCGCTCACGCTGCAGGGTGAGCAGGCGTTCATCCCAAACCCTGACCTGCTCGGGGGCAAAATAGGAGCGATAACGTAGTTTGTTGGCAAAGAAATCGATCTGAGATTTCAGTCTGCGTTCCCGATCTACTAATCGGTGATCAACACTGGCCAGCGTATCGATCGCCTGTTGGCTCAACCGCTCGCTGATCTGCAGCGCCTTATTCTTTGCTGTATAGTAATAGCCCTTTTTGAAGTAGGCTTTTTCTGCGGTCAGTTGGTATAGATCGACACAGGTTTCGACGGCCATACTGTAAAAATCGCGCAGGTCGGCAGCGAGAAACTCCCGGGAAACATAATCCTTTTTGAAGAGGCGGGCCCGGCTGACGAGGTCATCAAGGAAATCGGCGGTCTCATAGGCATGGTTCAGGTTTTCTGCTTTGCGTTCCACCTCTGCCAGGTCTTTGAGGATTTGGGTTTTACATACCAGCAGATCGATCAGGACCGGGAAGGTGACTACCTGATCGGCATTGGGTAGTTCAAATAGCGAGGTTGGCTGAAAACCCGGCACTTCCGCGGTAATTCCTTTTTGTATGGCTTCCAGGGCCGGCAACCAGCGTTTCTGCCGCATCAAGGCATTGGCCAGCACGTAATAGGAGCTGGGGATACCCTCCGGTTCCTGCAGATCCAGGGAAGCCCGTGCCTTGGTTTCAGCCAGGGCATACTGTCCCTGCTCAATCAATACGGATCCCTCATGAATTAACGCCAGTTGCAGATTGTATACATTCCCGGGAAGAGAGAGGTCAACCGAGTCCTGTATGTCACGAACCAGCCGAAGTGTCTCTTCGTATTCACTGGTCAGATAATAAACCGAAGCCAGATTGAGGGTGGTAGATCCCGTAAGGGGGTGACCGACCGGATAACTCTTTTGGCGCAAAGCCAGGGATTTTTGGAGAGCCCGGATGGCATCCTCGTAGCGCCCGACCTCCATGAAAAATGTACCCAGGTTGTTGAGGTAGATAGCACTATCCAGCTTGCTGTCCACGAATTCCATTGCCCGCTCCTGGTACCCTATTGCTTTGGAAAGATCGTTCAATTCTCCGTAGATGTACGCCAGATTATTATAAGCAGCTGCTTCCATGTTGCGGTAACCGATCCGGTGGGCGATCTGAGCAGCGGTGTCGGTATAGGCAATGCTGCGCTGGATCTGTCCCAGGTTTTTGTGGACCGCACCGAGGCTGAAGTAGGCACTGACGACCTCTTCACTTGCTTGCCCGTAGTGAGATCGGGCAAACGCAAAAGACCTTTGATACGCTTCCAGACTTTTATCCAGATCACCAAGAACCGAATAAAAAACCCCCAGATTTACCAGTAACTGGGCGTAGTTGGGCACTTGCTCCGTCAGGGAATCCGCGATGGCCAGCGAATCAGCCCGCTTCGATACCCGCAGTGCACCGTGGTAGTCGCCGGCTACGTAGTAAATCTCTCCCAGCCAAAACAAGACACGGAAGTAGGTAATCGGATCCCGGCCGCTGGCAGCCAGCGGCAAAGCCTTTTCGAAATAGGGTTTGGCCTCCAGGTAGGCCTCTTGCTCAATAAATGCGTCTCCGGTTCGCAATAGCGCAGATACCGTATTTTCTTGCCCCCAACCACGAATGACTACCAACATGAAAGCTGTCAGTACGCACCAGCGTATGGTCCGAAGGTAAAATCGAATCATGATGTGAGCACTTGTTGACGAATGCTCTCCACCTCAGCCACCGTCTTGGGTATTGGCCGGCCTAATACCCGGTAACCTGAGTCAGTAACCAGGATATCATCCTCAATCCGCACTCCACTAAAGTCGCGGTACGCAGCCAGCGCCTGGTAGTTGATAAAGTCTTTGTGCTTGCCTTCGGCCGCCCATTGGTCGATCAATTCGGGGATAAAGTAGAGTCCTGGTTCCACCGTAATTACAAATCCCGGGTGCAGAGTACGCCCCAACCGCAAGGCCTTAATGCCGAATTGGTCGGAGCGGGTCAATTCATCGCCGTAACCAACGTAGTGTTCTCCGAGGTCCTCCATATCGTGTACATCCAGGCCGATCATATGCCCCAGACCGTGTGGAAAGAATAAATACGCGGCTCCTTCTTCAACCGCCTCTTCCATATCGCCTGTCATGATGCCCAGTGATTTGAGGGATTCCGCCATCGAGCGGGCCGCCATCTTGTGCAGGTCCCGGTTGAAAACGCCAGGCCTGATGGCTTCAATAACCTCCATTTGGGCATCGAGAACTGCCTGGTATATCTCCTTCTGTTGGGTGGTAAAAGTGGGAGCAACCGGGAAAGTCCGGGTGATATCCCCCGCGTAGTGCATATTTGTCGCTCCGCCAAAATCGCCCAACACCAATTGCCCGGACTCCAGGATCCGGTGGTGATGGTGGTTGTGCAATACCTGACCCTCCGTAGTCATAATGACCGGATAGGCAGTACCTTTACCGCCTGCCACCGCAATCCCCTGTACAATACCCACCAACTGCGATTCCCGCATACCCGGTCGGGCCTGCTCCATGGCAGCTACGTGCATGGCCCCTGAAATGTCCACAGCGTGCTCCATCTGCCGTATCTCTGCCGGCTCTTTAACGGAACGCTGGGCCACCACCGCCCTGATCAGGGAAGCGGAAGGCATTTTACTGAGTTGACGGAATGATACATTGAGCCACGCACTTAACTTTACCTTATTTTCCGGGCGGTAGGGTGGCAGAATGTGCACGAAGCGCCCCCCGGCATTGGCTTCCGCCAAAAGAGCGGGTAAGTCCTGGTAGGATTTGGTTTCCGTAATACCACTGCGGGCTGCACGGTCCGACAATGAAGGCTGAGGACCCGTCCAAACAATGTCATCTATCGTTAATTCCGTGCCAAAGAGGATGGTGCGACCAGAATCAAGGTCCATGACCACGGCCAGGCCGGGTTGATCAATACCAACGTAATACAGGAAGGAACTGTCTTGGCGAAAGGGGTATACGTTATCCGTATAATTCATGGCACTATCCTCGTTTCCCATCAACAGGATGATTCCGGAAGATACAGCATCCATGAGAACTTGGCGGCGCTGGCGATAGGTTTCGGTGGGGAACATATTTTTAGAACCAAAAATAACAATTTACAAGTCCTTTCGGTTATCCAGCAGGTCCCTAATGCGAGCAGCCTGCTCATAATCTTCATCATCAAGGGCTTGAGCTAATTGTTTCTGGAGTTGAGACGGCGACATATCCTCCAGTTTGGTAGCTTCGGTAGTCGGTTGGGGACTCCATTCGACACTGGCTTCATCCATAACCATCGCATTCGTGAAAATAGGGCATCCTGCCCTGATAGCCAGAGCAAGTGCATCACTCGTCCTGGAATCAATCGCAAATGACTCAGACTGACTCCGATACATAAGGGTAGCGTGAAACACGTGGTCTTGTAACTCGGAAATGTGTACCTCTTCCAGATTGACCTGGTAGTGGCCTAGCAGCTCCATCATCACATCGTGGGCCAAAGGGCGATCGGATTCCTGTTGCTCACTGCCCTGGATTATGGATTGGGCTTCGGCACCGCCTATCACCACCGGCAGACGACGCTCACCAGCTTTCTCCTGTAACACGACGATGTAACCCGTCCCGTGATGCTCGAAGTTGGTCACCGCAATTATTACCAATTCTATTTTATCCATGTGGTGATTTTGTCTTTTGAACACCTTGTCGGTCAAATAGGTCACTACTAAGGCAACAATCACACAAACCTGGTAATCAAAAAGTATGAAAGGAAGCTTACAATAATTCGACCGAATATCTAGCCAGTTTTTTTGACGTTTCCAGTACATTGTGTGCTCGAACTAATCACCGATAAAATCAGAATTATGAAGGAATTTCTAACCGCACTTTGTTGCCTGTTACTGGCAACCACTGTTGCACAAACGGATCAAGATTTTCTGAGGTATCCGTCCCTGAGTCCCGACGGCACCCAGATGGCCTTTTCCTACCAGGGAGACATCTGGACCGCCAACGCCAATGGCGGTGAAGCACGCCGGCTTACTATCCACGAAAGCTACGAAAGTGATCCCCAATGGAGTCCCGACGGCCAAACCATCCTCTTTTCCGGCGAACGCTACGGAAATGGCGACCTGTACACCATCCCCGCGAAGGGAGGACAGGTGACCCGCCTCACCCACTTCAGTGGTGGCGACGGCAGCGGTCGCTGGATCGACAACCAGCACGTCGTATTCAGCTCCTCCCGTATGTTTCGTTCCGTAGAGCGTATGGGTGAGTTCTATCAGGTCGACACCGAAGGTACGACGCCCATGCGCATGACCGACTTTTTGGGCAATGCGCCGGTAGTTTCTCCCGATGGCCGATTCCTCGCTTTTGAGCGCGGTAACTGCCGGGTAGCGCGCGAAGCCTACCGGGGCCCGGCCAACCGGAATATCTGGATCTACGATCGCGATAAAGAGACCTTTTTTCAGGTGACGGAAGACGAAGGACAGGACGTTATGCCGGCCTGGGATTCCGATAACAATCTCTACTTCCTGAGTGCCCGCGACGGCCGGTACAACCTGTATCGCGTAGCCGTGAGTAACGGGCAGGCACAGGGCGACTTTCAGCAGTTGACTAATTTTTCCGATATGGGTATTCGTCACTACAGTGTTGCTTTGACTGGTGGTCGTATCGCCGTCGAAAAAGGTATCGATATTTATGTAATGGATGCCGACCTGGGGGCTACTCCCGAGGAAGTGGAATTTGACGTTACCAGTGACTACCGTTTCTATCCTGTTGAAAAAGAAACCTTTACCAGTAATTTGGGTGAGTACGAAGTTTCTCCCAATGGAAAAATGGTTGCTTTTGGTATCCGGGGTGAGCTGTTCCTGATGCCCGAAGATAAAGACAAATCGCGCGCCATATCCCTGACCGATCACTCCTGGCGCGACCAGGAAGTTACCTGGCTTAATGATTCAACCATCCTGTTTATCTCCGACCGCAATGGCAACCGCGACATCTACCTGTTGCAATCGACCGACGAAAGCGAACCCGACCTGTACAAAACATTCAAGCGGTCCGTAACCCGCCTCACCAGCACCAGTGAGCACGAATCGGACATCATGCTGTCGCCCGACCGCACTCAGATTGCCTTTATGCGTGGCCTCGGCTACGGTGGTGGCCAATTGGTCGTTGCCGATATCGACGAGGCGGGTATTACCAACGAGCGCGTTATGCAGGACGGCTGGGCATCCCCTTCCGGAGTGAGTTGGAGCCCCGATGGCCAGTGGCTCGCCTATTCCATGGAGAACCTCGATTTTAACGAGGAGATCTATATCCACAAGGCCGATGACAGTATGGAGCCGGTGAATATCAGTCTGCACCCGCGCGGCGACTACAGTCCGGTTTGGAGCGCCGATGGTCGCAAGCTGGCTTTCGTGTCCGGTCGGAATTTTGGCGACAATGATATCTGGTTTGCCTGGTTGCGCAAAGCTGATTGGGAAAAGACACAACGCGAGTGGGAAGAAGATGAAGAGCCTTCCGGTAAAAAAACGGACAGCGTGGACGTTCAGATTGACTTTGACAATATCCACCGCCGCTTAGTTCAGGTTACCAGCCTGCCCGGTAGTGAAAGCAGCCCAATGATCAGCAAGGACGGCGAAACCTTTTATTTCTCTGCCTACGGTGGAGGACGCACAACCCCCTCCGGCGAACCCGCCTTTATGAAAGTCAAATGGGACGGCAGCGAGCGGGCAACGGTTCTCAGCCGCCGTATCTACGGCTTGTCCTGGGATAAGGATCACAAACAGATGTACTACGTGAGCAATGGGCGCCTGGCCAAGCTTAATCCGGGAAGCAAGAAAAGCGAGAACATTCCGCACCGGGCGCGTATGACCATCAACCACGAGGAAGAACGCGAGCAGATCTTTGCCGATGCCTGGCAAGCGCTGAATGCCGGCTTCTACGATCCCAACTTCCACGGCCAGAGCTGGACAGCACTGCGCGACACCTATCGCCCCATGGCCATGGCTGCTTCGACCAGCCAGGACTTCCGGACCATCTTTAACGAAATGCTGGGTCAGGTTAACGCCAGTCACATGGGTATGTACGGTCCCGATCCCGAAGAGACCCAACGCGACCGCACGGGGATGCTGGGAATAGAGGTAAAGCCCGTACTAGACGGTGTATTAATAACCAGGGTAATCCCCAATTCGCCTGCCGATCGTACCGATAGCAAGCTAAATGAAGGCGAAATCATTCGTGCAGTTAATGGTACGCCACTGGGCGAAGGAGTCAATTTCTACGCTTTGTTTGAGGGCATGATCAACGACCGCGTTCTGTTAGAAGTCGAAAACAACATAGAGAACCGCGAGGTGATCATCCGACCATCTGGTAGTGTTCGCGGTGAACTGTACGAAGAGTGGGTGGAGCAACGCCGCGAACTTACCGAGAAGTACTCCAATGGTCGCCTGGGCTACATCCACATCCAGGGAATGAACTGGCCGAGCTTCGAGCGTTTCGAACGCGAACTGACCGCCAGCGGACTCGGTAAAGAAGGGATCGTAATCGACGTGCGCTACAACGGCGGTGGCTGGACCACCGATATGTTGATGACGGTCCTCAATGTGCGACAACACTCCTACACCATACCGCGCGGTGCAGCGAAAGATCTGGACAAGGAACACACCAAATTCAAGGAGCACTATCCGTTCGGTGAGCGCCTGCCGCTGTCTTCCTGGACGAAGCCTTCCGTGGCCCTTTGTAACGAGACCAGCTACTCCAATGCCGAGATTTTCTCACACGCATACAAGCAATTGGGGCACGGTACCCTGGTTGGTGTTCCCACTTTCGGCGCCGTCATTTCGACCGGCGGCTACGGACTCATGGAAGGGTCTTACGTTCGCATGCCCTACCGCGCGTGGTACGTGAAAGCCACCGAAAAGAACATGGAACACGGCCCTGCCGTTCCCGATGTTATCGTGAATTACCCGCCCGACGCCAAAGGCTCCGGGGAAGACCCTCAGCTAAAGAAAGCCGTGGAGGTATTGCTGGGTCAGATCGATGATCCGGATAGTGGTGCCCGAGCTGACGATGATCGTCAGAAGTAAGCAAAAAATGAACTGAGACGAACAGAGGCTAGATAGAAGAATAGATGGTCTAATTCTTCTGTCTAGCCTCTGTTATCTTGTAATCTTCCGAAGACGCTAAATCGCTAACATCGCCCGCACGTCTTCCAGACTGGCGACCGGCCTGCTGTTCGCCAGTACGAGTGTTCTGCGGCGATCGTCATCTCCTGCCAGAAAGGCCTGCAATTCGGGGCCGTCCAGGGTGGCGAGCTCCCTATCTTTATGGCGGATAGCCAGGACAAAATCACTACCGGCCAGCTGCTCGTATTGCATCAGGCTCCCCTCCGGTGCTGCGTAGAACCGGTAGACCGTATTCATCGAGCGGTCAACCAGATAAGCAACCCGATCCGAAAGCTGAGTTCCGGCCGAATTTTCCAGAGAAGCAACAATCAACTGATCATCGGCCCGGAAGGGTTGCACCACATTCCATATACCCAGTTTAGGTATCTGGAAGGTGTGTAAAACCAAGGTCCCCTCATCTTCGCTATCCAGGCCCAGGCTGTCCAGGGACCTCTGATAGTCGATGCGGGCCTTTTGCATTTTTTCCTGGTGCGTATCTTCTAAGTAAGCCACCTCATCGGCCAGGGTTTCTTCCAGGGAAGCGCGCTGGGCTTCCCAATCGGCCAATCGGTCCTGGTAAGCGGTGAGTGCCTCCTGATATTCGGCGGGAGACAATAGGGGCTCGACAATGACCTGGTCACTGGATGAACCACTGCGAAAGGTAATCTGGTATTCGCGCTGGTCCAACTTTGCAACTTCGATACTCTCCCAGACAACGGTAAGGGCACGCAAATCGAAATCAGCACTTTTCTGCGATACAACCCAGGTCTTTTGCTCCAGTACCTCCGGATCAGTTTGGGCCAGATCCCCTTTCAGGGTTACCCCTGCATTTTCATCCAGATCCAGATCGAAGGAAGCCCGGTTGCCGGGATTCATGGATGGAGGTTCGGGTTTAGCCGGCAGGTCCCGACCCACCAGGAGTTGTTGTTTTTGTTTGGCTAATTGCTGTTCCAGCTCCCTCTTCTTTTGCCGAAAGGCTTGTTGAGCCGCGAACGCCGGATCGGAAGCTGACCGGTCTGCTTCGGTCTCGGAACGCTGGTAATTGATTGCCATATCTTTTTGCCACGACCTGTCATTTGTTGCGAGGTGCAACACCCTGGGGCTGGGCAATGGATCGAGGGCTCCCGTGTACCGTTTTTGTTCAATGGATACTTCCAGGGTTTGATCGGGTCCCAGGGCGACGGGTTGTCCGTTTTGCGTGGCCGATACTTCGATCATTCCGGCCGAAGCCAATTGCAGGTGCACACCAGCACTATCGTAGTTCTGGGGAACTCCCGAGAGCATCAATTCAGCCTGATCGCGGAAGGTGCGATACTGAATAGAAACCTCTCCGCTCACCGGCTGGCCACTGGCATCGACGAAGGCCGAAGCAGGAACCCGCAGGTAACCACCATCACCGAGGGACAAATTCCCTCCGCGATTGGCCATTATGGTTTGCTCGCTTGGTTGGGGTACAAGCTCGGCAAAGGGAGGTTGGACCATGGGCTGACTGGCAAAATACGCATCAGAGGTAGCTACCAAATCCTGAGTCGCAGGCAGCGTATCCGTTGTATTCATACGGAAAAACCACACCACGGCAAGAGTAGCTGCCGCCGTCGCCACCGCTACGTAGATCAAGCGCAGGGGACGAACGCGCTCCGGCCGGGGAGCAGGGTCCTGCTTCTCTTCGAAGGTCTGCAGCAAACTTTCGAAGTCTTGATGCTTCCGGATCTGACTGGAATCCGGCTGCGGTTGATTTACTTTAAAGTTGTAATTCTTTCTCATAGGCCAGGCATTTTAAGAGCGTAATCGCCGTTTAATGCGCTCCAGTATCCGGTGCACCTTGACCTTGGCATTATTTTCGGTGATCTCCAGCAGATCGGCGATTTCGCGATAGGGTCGTTTTTCGAAATACCGCAACTCGATCAATTCCAGATCACTTTCTTTAAGCTGGTCGAGGGCCTGAACCATGGGCTCCAGTGGCAGGGGTTGGGGATCGTCATCCAAATCTGCTAGCAGATCGGTGAGTTGTTGATCCTCCAGGCTAACCACACGACGTTTTTGATGCCGGCGATAATACATCGCCACTTCATTTATTGCCATTCGAAACAACCAGGCGGAGAAGGGTACACCCCGGTAGGTGTAAGCGGAAAGCTTTTGCATGGCCTGCAGAAATACCTGAGATGACAGATCTGCCGTCAGGTGTTCGTCGGCCGTACGCCGGAAAATAAACCGAAAGATGGGTTCGTAGTAGCGCTCGTACAAAGGTTTGAAGGCAGCGGCATCCTGCTGGGCAGCTTGAATTTCAGCCCATTCTCGCAGGAGTGCTTCCTCCGAAACAGCCTTGTCAGCACTACTCATGCCTATGTTTTTTGCAAGGCTACGATTAATTTGCAAATTTGCGCGCATCTACCGGTCTTTTTCTGGGGGAGCAAAGCTGTATCCGGATATCACCTCCGGTATCACTCCTTTTCCGGGTTGTTTCAACAACATAATGCCGGAATAACAAAAGGTTACACCTACCGTGCAGCATTTAGTACATACCCTGGCTGTTTTCTCTCCCTGCAAAAAATACAGGTATCGGCTATGGCGATCGTGGCATGCGGAGGGACCTGTTCTCACCATCATCGGGCTCAATCCGTCGCGGGCCGACGCCAGTTATACCGACCCCACCATCCGTCGTTGCCAGGACTTCGCGCGCCGTTGGGGATACGGTTCCATGCACGTGGTCAACCTCTTTGCTTACCGCTCCCCCTACCCTGCTGCCCTGCGCGCTTACCGCCATCCAAACGGACCGGAAAACGATTGGCACATTAAACAAGCCATTGCCGAGGCCGACCTTACACTGGTGGCCTGGGGAAACGACGGAGCATGGAAAGGTCGTGACCGCAAGGTCATCCGGTGGATTCCCGATCCGTATTGCCTGCTGCAGAACAAGAGCGGCCAGCCCGCCCATCCGCTTTACCAACCGAAGAGCAGGAAACCACAACCCTTTGATCCCCAGTTGTTACCGTAGCGTTAAAGTAGTGTCCTGGAGGCCGTCGACCTGAACGCAATAAGTCGTCAAAGTGTATTTGTAAAAAAAAGTCATGAAATACACATTGAATATAGCTTTGGGAGCTCTGCTGGCACTAAGCAGTTGTGCCATCAGCAATGACGGTTTATCATCAGAGAATCCGTCCGAAACCTCCGCCAAAATAGACCTTGGATATACCGAAATCGATGCCGATAAATCAGCCGGTTCCAGCTCCACCGAGAAAATTGATCAAAAGAAATACGGCCCAAATATTACCCTCGTCGACATTCTCCAACGGACGCCGGGAGTATTTATACAAGGCAATGGCCCGGGTGCCCGCGCCTTTATCCGGGGAGTTTCCTCTATCAGCGGGTCCAATGAGCCCTTGTACGTAGTCGATAATGTGGCCATCGGCAGCAGCCTGAGCCAACTGTCTTTTCTCAACCCGCAGGATATTGACAAAGTGACTGTCTTGAAAGATTCTTCCACAACCAGCCTTTATGGAGCCCGGGGTGTCAATGGGGTTATCCTCATCCGAACCAAAAAAGAATAACCTGACTAACTTGCATGTATAAATCACCTAGTCTTGCGATACATGGTATTGCCTTTGCCATCCTGTTACTGGGAGCCCTGGCTATGGTCCCCGTGGTCCAGAAAGCACAAGAATACCGTGATACCCGTGACGCCTACGCCCAGGATCTGGCCATCACCGAGCGGCTACTGAATCCCGACGAGTGGATAGGCAAAACAGAGGATATTCCCTACCTGACTGACCTGGATGACCGCAGATCAGAGATCAGGCAGTTGCGTCGCCAGAGTCAGATCGGAGCTGGCATACTGGGGGCTTCTTTTCTGCTTATCCTGCTGGGTTGGATGATGGCCTTTCGGCAAAAGGGTAAGCGATCCCA
>JASBTH010000218.1 GCA_030148525.1 Saprospiraceae bacterium
TTGGGTGACAAAACAATTATCATTAGAAATCGGGTAGACTGGGCAAAAAAGACAGCAGAGCTTTTAAGAAGAGCTAACTTGAATATTGAGGTCCATTTACTTCACTCTGAATTGCTTCCAGCGGATAGAAAGAAAATTGAAAAAAAGGTAACCAAAGTCTTTAAAAAGGATCAATCGAAAGATGGCAAAAAGCATGTTTTAATTGCTACTCAAGTAGTAGAGGCAGGTATAGATATTTCCTGTAATGTTTTACATACCGACTTATGTACTCCAGCCTCATTTATCCAAAGAATTGGGCGAAGTGCTCGCTATCAGGGTGAATCGTCCACAATCTTTTGGCATGATGTGGAAGAAGGAAACTATGCACCCTACAATTATGCAAAGGAAGATATACAGAGACTTCGAGAATCACTACGAGCGAATGAAGGAGTACAACTAACCCCACCTCTTGAAAATAGCATAATTGAAATATCGAAGAAAAGTGATGAAGATTTTATTAAATACTTTAAAACAAGAAATCCCCGAGAGGAAACTTTAGAATTAAGGACCTTACGAGACTACGAACAGTATCGAGATCGTATAAGAGACATAAACACTGTAAATGTGGCAATAGGAACTGACCCAAATAGACAGTACCACTTCCTAAATCTTGCTAAAAGCAAATTTTATGGAAAAAAATTTGAAAAAATTCCAGCATCCTTTTTCCGCTTCAATTCAGAAACAAAAACAAACGAACCATTATCAAGTGAAAATGATAAACGATTTGCCCAGATAGCTGATATGGTTCTTTTGTCACCAGAACACATTGGATACGATCCAAGCATAGGGTTAGACGAGACTATTGCTGGTGGGGATCATTATTTCATCGATACTACACAAAAAGAAAGAATCGATTATAACTACAGGTTAGAGCCATATCAAGCTCATCTTCTTTTGTTACACAGAGAGAAGGCGAAGGTAAGATGGTTGATTGATGAATTGACAAAGTCTGAAGAACTTGGTGGCAGTGGTTCAAAATCCACATCAGCATCAAAGGAACTAGCAGAAGGTCTAGTTGATTTCGTTATCTGGGCGCATGATTTGGGAAAACTTTCACCCGCCTGGCAAGCAGCTCATAACATTCATGATATCGAAGGTATCTCCCCCTCAGAAAAACCGCTCACTTTTTTCACCAATAAATTAGGTTTAAATATTTTAGATAGTAATTACCCCATTGCACACTCCGAATCTGGTGGAAAATATGCTAGACAAGAAGGAGTCAAGATTCCTAGTCATGCATGGGTGAGTGCCTGGGCGGTGAGAGAAATGCTAAGAGAAATAGTACAAGGTTCAGACAGACTTTTTTATCCCGTAATTTGGGCCATTGCCGAACATCACGGATACCTAAGAAATTTTAGTGGAGATTTAAATATTAACCGGTTCGAAGCTTATGAGCTTGGATATCTTGATTACCTAGATAAAATGAGTGCAGCCCCCCCTTGGGCAAAGTATGGATGGAATAGCTCTTTCTTGGAATGCAGAATCTCTAAAGAAAGAGCTAAAGAAGCACACCTTTGGTTTGACAGCCACCCATTAAGGAAAGAACATGCAGTTGATATCTACTATGCGTTAAGCTACCTTTTAAGAAGATGTGATCAATTAGCAACAAAGTACGTTTCTACCTCAGTTTTACAAACTGAACATCGTATTCATGATGACAGAAATAGCCAAATCCAATGAGCATAAGAATTAGATATATTGCCAGTACACCGTTTAGCTTTCGGAAAGAACAAGCAACGACAAAGTTCGCGGCTACTTACCCCTGCCCTACTCCGTATGCAGTAAAAGTAGCACTAGTCATTGGTGCGATTCGAGCCGGACTTTCACCGGAAGAATTCGTTAAAAAACTTAGAAAGTTAAAAATACAGGTACATCCGTGGGGTGAGGGAGTCATTAATACGCATATGGTAAAGCATTATGAAGTACCCCGTTCTGATGGCGGCAGCAAAAACCTACCGACCGGTTATTTTAGTTCTACCATAGTATTTAGAGAGTTTTTGTATTTCGATGGTGGTGTTGATTTATATATCCCTACAAATGAATTAAAATGGCTTCAAGCTGCTCTGCCTGGTATCAACTGCTTTGGTAAACAAGGCAGTTTCTTCAGCTTACTTAGTATAGAAAAAGCCACTCCGCCTGAAGGCGGCATAGCTTTTATTGGAAGTGATTTTAAACCTTCTGCTTCTTGGGATTCTGTATCAAATTTTCAAGGCAATAAAAACAAGCCACGCGAAGAAGTGAGATTTAGCGTTAATATGAACACTTTGGCAGGTGGCCAGAATTACATTCACTTATCATTCGGTTCCTGATGAAAACATTTACTATTCCTAAAAAAGGACTTACGGCCGAATTGCACACAGAAAAGCTTCCAGCACTTGACAATAGCTACTTTGATGTATTGGTTGCAATAGGATATACTGCTTTAGCGGATGCTTATTATGAAGGGGATTCCCCTATAATCAAGTTATCCTACACAGGTTTTGAAGTGACTCATTCTACTATTTTGAGGAAGCAACCACATTTAAGTTGGTTGAAATATTCTCTTGCTGCAAGCTGGAAGAAAGAAAAATCATTGATTGAAGGTAAATGGGTAAAAAAAGATAAAACATGGGATGGGAAAAGACTTATTGCTCATGAAGGTGCTTATGTTGACGTTAGTGAAAACCCTAAAATCATATTAGAACTTGGCAAAAAAAATGTCCTCATAGCAGCGCCTTTACGCCAACTGTATGGTGTTTTAAATAAGCTAACAGGTCGTCCCGAATGGCTAAACGCTTGTATACACACATGTCGAGAAAGAGGCATAGAATTACTACAAGATAAATTTAATGATAAAATATCTTTTAATAAAGTTGTCCTTCCTCAAAGCTCGAAAGGAGCAATGAGCAGCGGTAGCTTTAGTATTACAAATGGTAGTTTACCGGGAAAGCTTGGAGAGCAATGGGGTAGAGAAATTTGCTTAGCTGTTGCTGGATTATTATCTGGTGCGAGAGGAAGTATCAGGAATGGGTTTGCTCTTCCCATACCATCGAATATTTCTTTTTCATTTCTTCAGCATCTAGTTAGCCGCAATAGAAAAAGGGTCATCACAAGGGATTTCTTTTTCCCCTACAGTAACTATCTTTTTTATCTAAAATTACTCCTAGCCTACGGTCAAGATGGAAAAAAAATGCTTAATGGAGTATGTGGAGTCAAATTTATTGAGCTTGGCACCCAGTCTTCACCTGCTGGGGTATGGAAATTTAAAGTGCCAAACTATTCCTACACATTATCCAATGTAAACGACCTAATTAACCTTATTTCTCAATGGCGGAAGTCTGTTAAACCCAAGTCTACTTCCGAACCAAATATTGATCGCCTTGCTGTAGAACGGCTTATGAGGGGATTTGAGAAAGGCGACATCACGCCTTTCATAGAAGGATACCTTTCGTACCTGAAAATAGTGAATCTCAATTCTGGCTATCTGCCGGTTTTATCTCAACACCAATTTTTCGAAATCATGAATAATAATTCAAAAAAATACCAAGAACTAATAGAGGCATTCCAAGGTCCGGCGATTAAGCCCATCATTAAGATGATCCGTGAAGATACCTATTTACGAGTATTTAAAGATGAAAAGGAGAAAGTAGAGCAACCAGACTATCAAATGATTAGAAAGCTTCGTGAAGTGCAAAATCACGAGGATTTGATCGCTACAATCTGTGATATTTCTATAAAAAGAGGTATTGATAAAATGGCATCCAAAAACACTACAGAGGATGCCAGGAAATACCATAATGTAGCTACCCAAAGTGGTATAGCCAAAATCATTGAGCTAAGCGAAGATTCAAGGTATAGCCCCAAGCTGATTGCTCAATTATTATTGGCCCTCGCTCTTTCCAAAGAGTCTGTTGGGGCAGATGAATAACTAAAATAAACTTTCTCAAAGTTATAAAATCAATAAATATGTCAGCTGTACAAAATTTAAGCCTTGTAGGACGTCTTACCATCAACCTTGCCAGTTTAAATAATGAGGGCTCTGAGGGTAATGCAACCCAACCCCGATCCGCGACGGTAGTTCAAGATGGCCAACTATATTCAGTCCCTGTAATAAGTGGTGATATGCTTAAACATTGGCATGCAGCCCACTTGGTTAAAATCGCTCAGGATAGAGGACTGCCTCTAAGCAGAAATTCCAACCGGCGTAATCCTGACCCAAACCGAATTAAAAGCGAATTGGTAGACGCTACCTGGGTGAAACAGCATATACCCGAAGCTGAAGGGCTATCTGGACCTATTAAGGGGCCTGACCGGCAACCAATTGAAACTGCTTTATACAGAGAAGTTGCAAAAAGCTGTGTAGTGACTGACACACACGGACTATTAATTACAGAAATCGCCCCAAAAAATGATAATGGAGACGAGATCTTTAAAGCAAGTGTAGCTGTTGCCCGCACAAGTCGGGTACAAGTCGGGTTTATGGTAGGAGTACCAAATATAAGTGCAACAAAGCATTACTTCCACACTAAGTTTGTGAGTACCCGCACCGGCCAACACGCCAGAGAAAGCGGATCAAATGAGGGACAAAACATCTTCACTAGACCGGCTACTAGTGCAGAATACGCCATTGTAATAAATATCGATCTCGCAGGGATCGGTTTTGATGATGCTTCCAATAACTATGTTGTTGATAATGACCAATTGAGAAAAAGAAGAAAAGCTGTAATTGACGCACTAAGCTATACCTTAATGAGCCAACCCGGAGCAAATTCCAGTCAACAATTTCCTCATATTATGGATTTTTCTGGAGCTGTAGTTACTTCCAGAAATAGAATGCCTGCCCCTACAGTCAGTCCGTTAAAAGACAATTACCTTGATGTACTAGAATCTCTTGTAAAAACATCCAATCAAATGAATTCAGAAAATCCAATTCATTACGAACCAGTTAACAGCTTAAACGATACGGTGACAAAATTGACGGATCTTAACTTGAAGTAGACGCAAAACCGCTTATGGATAAACAATTTCCCACTATATCTGCTACACATATTTCCTACTATCATCTGTGTTATCGGAAGCTCTGGCTATTCCATCGAACTATTAAAATGGAACAAACTAGCGATACTGTTTACGAAGGTAAATTGATCGAAGAACACGCCTACACCCGCCGTCCCTCCCGCTGGCGGGAACTCAATCTGGGGTACCTGAAAATTGACCATTTCGACCCAAAGGAAAAAATAGTGCGCGAAGTCAAGAAAAGTCCTAAACTGGAACATGCACACGTGGCCCAGGTCCACTATTACCTGTACATGCTCGAACAGGCTGGCATCCCGGAGGTACGCGGCCTGCTCGAGTACCCCAAACACCGGCGTACCAGTGAAGTCTATCTGACCGATGCGATACGTTCTGATATTCGCGGATGGGAAGCAGAGATCCAACGAATCGTGGAATCACCGCAATGCCCGCCATTAGTACAGAAAACCTACTGCAAGACCTGTGCCTACCGGGACTTTTGTTTTGTCTGAACTACGAACCCATGAGAAAAGCCTATTATTTATTCAACCCGGGGCGTATGAGCAGGCGCGACAATACCCTGAAATTCGATCCAGTCCCCAATGAAGAGCACCCCCACCCCAAGGCTCGTTTTTTGCCCGTAGCCGGGGTAAGCGCCCTGTACGTGTTTGGCAGCCTTGATACCAATAGTGCTTTGTATAACTTCCTGGGGCGCCACCATATACCTGTTCATTTCTTTGATTATTACCAACACTATACCGGGTCGTTTAGCCCTAAAGAATACTTACTGGCCGGTCAAATGCTCATCGCTCAGGCCGATGCCTATCGCAAATCCAAACTTCGCATGACGATTGCACGGGCCCTGGTGGATGCAGCAATGGCCAATATGCTACGCACTTTACGTTATTATCAAAGCCGGGAAAAAGAGGTAGCCTCCTACATCCTTGCTCTCGAATCGCTCCAACAACAAATACCTTCAGCTCAGGATATTGGCGCACTCATGGGGCTGGAAGGAAACAGCCGACAACAGTATTACGACAGTTTTGGTCAGATCGTAACGCACTTTTCCTGGGAGGGCCGACGTAAACGCCCACCAAAGGACGAGCTCAATGCCCTCCTGAGCTTTGGGAATTCCTTGTGTTACACAGTTTGTCTGGACGCCATTTACAATTCACAGCTGAATCCGACCATCAGTTATTTGCACGAGCCCGGTACCCGCCGGTATAGCCTGGCGCTGGATATATCGGAGATTTTCAAGCCCATTTTGGTTGATCGCTTGATCTTTCGCCTGTGCAACCGGCGTGAAATACGGCGGGAACATTTTGATTACGTTGACGAAGCTTGCTTCCTCTCTCCCACGGGTCGTAAAGTAGTGGTTAAAAACTGGGAGGAGCGCCTTCAACAGACGATTCATCATCGCAAGTTGGGCCGAAAGGTAAGTTACCGGCATTTACTGCGCCTGGATTGCTATAAGCTGGCCAAATACCTGCTCAAGATGGAACCGGATTTCCAACCTTTCAAAATCTGGTGGTAATGTATATTATTGCAGTGTACGATGTGGCAGCCGAACGAACGCCCAAAATGCTTAAGCTTTGCCGGGCATACCTCCACTGGATACAAAATTCTGTTTTCGAAGGGGAGCTTAGTGAAGTCCAGGTAAAAGAATTGGTGTACAAAGCTAAGGAGATCATGGATGAGAGCTACGACAGTTTTATCCTGTTCAAAAGCCGTCACACCTACCACATGGATAAACAACTGATCGGCAAGTCGTTGAACGATACGGATCAGTTTCTGTAGTCGTCGGTGATCAGCTTTGTATCTTGCTTTCGCAAAAATGTTCTTTGACAATTTGGTTAAAAAACTATAGATCAATCGATTACCGCCATCGTCGATGACCGGGTATAATTACCTTACCGGCCATAGACTTGGTAAATCCACCGGTAATCGCTACTTTGACTGCACTAAAACACTGTTTTTCAGCGGGTGATACATAGAATCTCCCGCTGCCTCAATCGCACCTACTGGAATTGAAACACAAATGCAAAGGCTGCAAAATGCTGGCCTTAATCCGGCCTCAATCGCACCTACTGGAATTGAAACCTAATTCATCTGGTGCCCCGGTAGGTTATCAGGCTGGCCTCAATCGCACCTACTGGAATTGAAACTCGGTAACGTTGATATTGGTGATGTGACTCAAGCCAGCCTCAATCGCACCTACTGGAATTGAAACATGCCTAAGTATGGTAATCCTATGTTATAATGTGTGCCTCAATCGCACCTACTGGAATTGAAACCTTTCAATGCCTCCGGAAAAGGCATTCCGAAGCAAGCCTCAATCGCACCTACTGGAATTGAAACATAATTGTTCGCGGGCTTC
>JASBTH010000220.1 GCA_030148525.1 Saprospiraceae bacterium
GCAGCTTCCTACCACGGGCGTATCCTCATCCTCAACGAAGAAAGTGCCCCCGAAAGCACGGGGCACGGTTCCCCTATGCCACTCCTCATGCACGGCGGACCCGGTCGAGCCGGTGGTGGCGAAGAACTAGGGGGGGTGCGCAGCATTCACCACTACCTGCAACGTACTGCCGTGCAGGGGCACCCGACCATGCTGACCGCCGTAACCGATGTGTATCAGTACGGTGGAGAACAAACAGAAAGCGAACCGCATCCGTTCCGCAAACACTTTGAGGAACTAAAGATCGGTGATACCTATACTACACATAAGCATACCGTCACGGAGGCGGATATAGTCAATTTTGCCAACGTTAGCGGGGATAACTTTTATGCTCACGTCGATGAAACGTCACTGGACGGAACCATTTTTGAAGGACGGGTGGCGCACGGTTATTATATTTTGTCCAAAGCGGCCGGCATGTTCGTGGAGCCGCGAAAGAGTCCGGTCCTGCTGAATTATGGCTTGGAAGAGTGTCGCTTCATCAAACCCGTTTACCCGGGTGCGACCATTGGAGTGCGCCTGACCTGCAAGCAGAAGGTGGCCCAGGAAAAGAAAGGAGAAGACGATATCCGCAAGGGTATTGTGAAGTGGCTGGTTGATATTTATGATGAAACCGGGGAAACTGTGGCGATTGCCACTATCCTGACAATGGTGCGAATGCTGAACCAGGAGTAGTTTGCTCTGTTGAACAGGTGTACCCTAAAAACCTGTTTATGCGGATTTTACTTACCGGAGCCACCGGCTACATTGGCAAACGACTCCTTCCCGTATTGCTCGATCGTGGACACGAGGTCATTTGCTGCGTGCGTAACGCCAGTCGCCTGGAGCTGGAGCCGGAATGGAACGTGGAGATCTTCGAACACGATTTCCTGTACCCGGTAAGGCCCGAAGATGCCCCGGCAAATATTGATGCGGCTTATTTTCTGATACATTCTATGTCGGCCTCCACCAGTGATTTTCAGAGTCTGGAGGTCAAGACGGCCCGGCATTTTCGGGATTTTGTAGAAGAGACTCAGGCCCGTCAGATCATTTATCTGACCGGCATGGTCAACGAAGAAAAGCTGTCACCTCACCTGGAGTCCAGGTTTGAGGTAGAGCGAATACTGGGAGCGGGAAAAGTTCCGCTCACGGCCTTGCGTGCCGGCATTATTGTCGGGTCGGGAAGTGCCAGTTTTGAAATTATTCGGGATCTGGTGGAGAAACTGCCGGTGATGGTAGCTCCCCGCTGGCTCGACACGAAATGCGAACCAACCGCTATCCGCGATGTGTTGCAGTTTTTGACCGGTGTATTGGGCCGTGAAGATTGCTACGGACGCGATTTTGATATTGGTGGCGGACAGGTGTTGACCTATAAAGAGATGTTGCTGGAATACGCCAGGGTACGGGGGTTAAAAAGGTATATCGGTACGGTTCCGGTTATGACACCACGCCTCTCTTCGTACTGGTTATACTTTGTAACCTCCACTACCTACAATTTGGCCATCAATCTGGTCGATAGTATGAAGGTTGATGTCGTAGCGCGTGATCACGAGTTGAGTCAGATTTTAGGCATTGAACCAATTTCGTATAGCCGGGCGGTGGAGTTGGCTTTCGATAAGATCGCCCAACACTCGGTCCTGTCCAGTTGGAAGGATTCACTGGTCCATAGCTCCCGGTTGGGGAGCCTGCGCCACTTAATGCAAGTGCCCAGCTACGGGTGTTTCAAAGACGAGCAGGTCCAGCCCATTCGGCACAATACGGTCGACCAGGTTTGGGCCAATATTGAAGCCATTGGCGGGTCGAGGGGCTGGTATTTCGCCGATTTTATGTGGCGATTGCGCGGATTTATCGATAAACTGGTTGGCGGTGTCGGTTTGCGGCGCGGACGCACCAATCCCGATCATATTAATCCCGGGGATTCCCTGGATTTCTGGCGGGTTCTGGACGTAGATGGTGATCGTCGCCGGTTGTTGCTATACGCCGAGATGAAATTACCGGGTGAGGCATGGTTAGAGTTTTGGATCAATACCGATAGTAAAGAGGCCGAACTGCACCAGGAAGCCACCTTTCGTCCTGCGGGATTGCTGGGACGTATGTACTGGGTGTTGGTCTACCCACTCCACTGGCTGGTATTCCGGGGGATGATCCGCAACCTGGAACGTTACCAACCCGAATCGAGTCGTATGCAAACGGATGTAAAATAAGAGGTTCTGCTTAGCGGAGCCTGCCAAATAAAACCACTTTATGAGTGATAAAACACAGCTTGGATCGGTAAATACCGATGTACGCGATGGCATTGCTACCATTACCTTTCAACATCCGGCCCATAATTCCCTTCCGGGAAAATTGTTGGCCGAGCTCGCCCAATCCATCCGGTTGGCCGGTCAGGACGAGGTGGTGCAGGTGATCGTCCTGAAAAGCGGAGGCGATCGTACTTTTTGCGCCGGCGCAAGTTTTGACGAGCTTATTTCCATCAAAGATTTTGAGACCGGTAAAGCCTTTTTTATGGGATTCGCCCGGGTGATCAACGCTATGCGGACCTGCCCGAAATTTATTATCGGTCGCGTCCAGGGAAAAACCGTGGGTGGTGGTGTCGGAGTAGCGGCCGCTACTGACTATTGCCTGGCAACTAAGTATGCCTCTGTCAAACTCAGTGAATTGGCTATCGGCATTGGTCCTTTTGTAGTGGGACCAGCCGTGGAACGAAAACTGGGTTCCTCGGGAATGCAGCAATTGGCGATCAATGCCACCGAGTGGCAGTCGGCCGATTGGGCAAGGCAACGGGGGCTGTATGCGGATGTTTACGAAACAGCCGAAGAGATGGACAGAGCGGTAG
This sequence comes from Saprospiraceae bacterium, assembly GCA_030148525.1. GTDB lineage: Bacteria > Bacteroidota > Bacteroidia > Chitinophagales > Saprospiraceae > DT-110. The sequence continues at coordinate 2,855 of JASBTH010000220.1, forward strand.
AGGAGCTGGCACAGAAACTCGCTGCCAGTAACCCCGAAGCCATGCGGCAGTTAAAAGAGATTTTTTGGAGTGGTACTGAAGATTGGGATACCCTCCTGGAAGAGCGGGCCGCTGCCAGTGGCCGGCTGGTGCTGTCTGATTTCACAGTGAATGCCATTGAGGCATTTAAGGCCAAAGCGAAAGCAAAGAAGTAAATAACCGAAAAAGATTTTCCAGTCATCCACGCCCCAACCGGATGATAAGACACGAATAAAACCAATTGGATCATGGTAAAGTCGAAGCTTGGAGTAGCAAAGAAAACATTGTTGGAAGCCTACCGACTAATGACTACGGCCAAAAGTATGACGGAGGTCTACGAAGATAATTTCAAGTTGGTATCAAAGTACGTACACGCTACTGCCCGAGGACACGAGGCCATTCAATTGGCAGTGGGTATGCAGTTGCTACCTCAGGACTACGTGGCTCCTTATTACCGCGACGATGCGATGTTGCTGGGAATTGGTATGCGACCTTATGATCTGATGCTTCAGCTTTTTGCCAAACGCGAAGATCCCTTTTCGGGTGGTCGTACGTATTACGCCCACCCAAGCCTGCGCGATGATGACAAGCCAAAAATTCCGCACCAGTCTTCCGCTACCGGTATGCAGGCGATCCCAACTACCGGGGTAGCATTAGGCCTGCAGTACCGGGAACGCACTGGTCTGCAAGACACCAATGCAAAAGATCTGCCAATTGCAGTTTGCTCACTAGGGGACGCTTCCGTAACGGAGGGCGAAGTGGCCGAAGCCTTCCAAATGGCCGCCTTACGGCAACTCCCTATTATGTACATAGTACAGGATAATGGCTGGGATATATCGGCTAATGCCGAAGAAACACGTGCCCAGAATGCGGCTGAATACGCCGCGGGCTTCCACGGATTGGAGGTGCGTAGTATCGACGGTACCGATTTCCTCGAAAGCTACCAGACGATAGAGGACGTACTCAAGATCATGCGGAAAGAACGCCGTCCCTTCCTGATTCACGCCGATGTACCCCTGCTCAATCACCATACTTCCGGTGTGCGCAAGGAATGGTACCGCGACGATCTGGAAGAACACGCTACCCGCGATCCCTTCCCCCGCTTCCGGGAACTATTGATCGAAGAGGGAGTGGTGAAAGAGAAGAATCTTGATAAGCTGGACAAAGAGGCCATGGAAACGGTGCTTGCTGATTTTGCGGAAGCGAGGGATGCCGATGATCCTGCACCGGATGACCTTTATACCCACGATTTTGCACCGACACCCATCACCGAAGAAGCGGGGAATCGCAGACCGGAAGGCGCGACCCCAACAGTAATGGTCGACTGTGCCCTGCACGCAGTACAGGAAATGATGGACGCCAATCCCGAGTGCCTCTTGTACGGCCAGGATGTTGGTGGGCGTCTGGGCGGCGTATTTCGGGAAGCAGCAACGCTGGCCCAGAAGTTTGGCGATGAACGGGTTTTCAATACACCTATTCAGGAAGCCTTTATCATTGGTAGTACAGTGGGCATGTCGGCCGTTGGCCTGAAACCCATTGTGGAAGTACAATTCGCCGACTACATCTGGCCGGGACTCAACCAGCTTTTTACCGAGCTGAGCCGCTCTTGCTATTTGTCGAATGGAAAATGGCCGGTCAGTAGCATCATCCGCGTGCCGATTGGCGCCTACGGAAGCGGTGGGCCTTACCATTCTTCCAGCGTAGAATCAGTGGTGACCAACATCCGCGGTATTAAGATTGCCTATCCCAGTAATGGTGCCGATATGAAGGGCCTGATGAAAGCGGCCTTTCACGATCCGAATCCGGTAGTCATTTTTGAGCACAAAGGCTTGTACTGGTCCAAAGTACCCGGTACCGGAGCTGCCAAAGTGCCGGAACCAGATGCGGATTACGTAGTGCCTTTCGGCAAAAGCCGGGTAGCTCTGGAAGCTGAAGTTACCAAGGTAACTAGTGGCGAATCCCTGTTGGTCGTCACCTACGGTATGGGAGTGCACTGGGCACTGAACGCTGCTAAATCACACCCCGGACAGATCGAGGTGCTCGACCTGCGTACCCTCTATCCGCTGGATGAGGAAGCCATGTACGAAGCAGCCAAACGTCACGGTAAGATACTGGTAGTCACCGAGGAGCCGGTACAGGGGACCTTTGCCCAATCGCTGGCGGCCCGTATTCAGGAACATTGCTTTGAATACCTCGATGGTCCGGTGCGGACCCTGGGTTCCGTGAATATGCCGGCTATTCCGCTCAACGAAGTGCTGGAGAAGACCATGATTCCCTCCGCTGAGAAAGTGGAGAAAGCGATAGCTGAGTTGCTCGCATATTGACGAGGAATAAAAAGGACACTTATTCCTTCAGGTCGCTGATGGTGGTCCAACCACGATCAGCGGCCTGTTCTTCCCGGGCCATCAGCGCGTAGGTATTATTGAAGCCGAGTGGTTGCAACCACTCGGCTTTATATTTTTTGGCGAAAGCCTCATCCACATAGCGGTATACCGGATCGGCGGCACGCCCCAGCGAATCGATCACACTTTGCTCGGGCTGTAAAATGACCATCAGGCCGGTTCCGGTGTATTCGGGGTAGATGTCGACTTCGCCGGTCCGCAAAGCATCAAAACAGATCTTGGTACCGCCCAGTCCGTTTTTGCGTTCGGTGTCCAGGTCGGTATATCCGTTGATCAGGGCGCTGAATAAAGCGGTGAGGATGTATTGTTCGGTAAAGATCTTGGAAGCTAAAACCAGCGTTTCACCACCCTGTGCCCGATCGGGGCGCCACAAGCCCTCCCGTTCGAGGAAAGCCCTGGCTACCTCATCGGGCGATTTTTTTTCGTAGTCCACCTGGTAATTCAAACTGGTCATGACCGAATCGGGCAGACGGCCGGCCAAAAGATTCAGCGCTTCCGTTACCTCGGGATGCTGCTTGGCCGTTTGCGCATTGACCAGGGGGGCGCAATAGTAGGGCGGGAAAGCTCCCTTATTATCTTCTAAAACCCGCAGCTTATAGGCCCGAACCCGGCCGTCGGTGGAATATCCTCCGATCAGATCAACGTAACCGTCGCGTACCGCACGGTACATCAGGGGAGAGCTGAGGGTTGAGGTATTAAAGCTGATATTATAGGTTTCCCGAATGGCCGGGTACCCGTCGGCACGTCCCAGAAACTCGGTATCAAAGCCGGCCCTCAGACCACTGGTAAAGAAATCGGGAATGCGGATGGCGGTACTGAAGAGTAGCATGGCAATGCCGAGCGTTCCTGCACTACGGGCTAGCCGACGGCCGGGGAGGCGCTGTAAAAACGCCAGGGATTGATCAAAAAAGATGGCCAGGAGGGCAGCCGGAATAGCGCCTGCCAGGATCATGATGCTATTGTTGAGGGCAATGCCCCCAAAGATAAACTCTCCGAGCCCTCCGGCACCGATGTAGGCCGCCAGGGTGGCGATACCTACGTTTATGACCGTAGCCGTGCGTATGCCCGCAAAGATGACGGGCAGCGCCAGGGGTAACTCAACCCTCCGCAAGATCTGCGTACGCGTCATGCCCATACCGGTGGCAGCTTCGAGGACCGATCGCTCTACACCCATGATGCCCGTGTAGGTGTTGCGTAAAATGGGTAGCAAAGCGTACAGGAACAAGGCAAAAATGGCGGGCTTAATACCGATACCCATGATTGGCAGCAGAAACCCTAATAAGGCAATACTGGGGATCGTCTGCAGGACCCCCGCAACTCCGAGAAAGGAGGGAGCCATTTTCTGCTTGCGACTGATAAAGATACCAGCAGGTACGGCGATCAGGATAGCCAGTAGGAGCGATAAAAAGGTAATACCTATGTGCTCCAGGGTTTGCTCCAGCAGCTTGGATCGGTTGTCTCCTAAAAACTCAAGGAAGGTATTCATGAGGCTATCTGTTTTTGGAGTCCGTCCAGCAATTGATTGATATCAAAAACGAATTGCCTGGAATCTGTCCGGACCACTCCACGGGAAGAACCGGTTCGCAATAATCGATCCATGGTGGTTTGCAGGCATTGGGTGGGTTTGAAAAACGGAAGCTGTTCCTCCACCTTGTCGGTTGCCTTCCAATGGGGAAGTAAGTCGGATAGTTTCAGGACCTGTAGCTGCAGGGTAGTGAATTTATCGGCGAGGAATCGGCGTACAAAGTCGTTGGCTGGGTGGGTTAATAATTCGTTGGGCGTGCCGGTTTGTTGAACGGTTCCGGCATCCAGCACGCACACCAGATCGCCCAGATCAAAGGCTTCCTCCACATCGTGAGTGACCAGGATGGTGGTTTTTCGCTTCAGCTCTTCGAGTTCTTTGAATTCCGACCGTATATCCTGGCGCGTGATCGGGTCGAGGGCCCCGAAGGGTTCGTCCATGAGTATGATGGGCGGATCGGCGGCCAGCGCCCGGGCAATGCCTGCCCGCTGTTGCTGCCCACCCGATAGTTGGTGTGGGTATTGGTCGGCATAGGTGTCGGCCGGAAGCGACAGGCGATCCATAAGTTCCAGGGTACGCTGGTGAATGCGGTCGGGCTCCCAACCCAGAAGTCCGGGCACCAGACCGATGTTTTCGGCAATGGTGTAATGCGGGAAGAGACCGGTATCCTGGATCACGTATCCCATGCGCCTGCGCAGATCGGTCACCGATTGGTCCAGAATGGAGGTGCCATTGATGCTTATCTGACCGGAGGTAGGTTCCACCAGCCGGTTCAGCATTTTCAGGATGGTCGTCTTTCCACTGCCGCTTGTCCCCACCAGAGCCAGGGTTTGCCCTTCCTCCACCCGGAAGGAGACGCCCTTCACTGCCTCGACAGCGTCAAATTGCTTGCTCAGATCCCGGACTTCAATCATTTTTTTAACATTTTCTTAACGTTTGTCCATGCCCATGCGAGTTTGTTGTCGGATATTGTTGATAGATACGACGAACAAAAGAACATAAGGCGCCGATTCCATTCGGCTATACGATTTACGCAATCAAAACTGTGATTTAAGCGATGCTGAAGAAGGGTCACCACCAAGGACCCTTCTTTTTTTATGGTTTGCTGAGGTAGTCCACGCCCTCTTTTAAAACACGGATCACTTCGTCAATTTCTTCCCGGTGGGTACGAAAACTCAAAACGGCCAGCCGGATCCAGAACACATCATCAATGCGGGTCGTAGACAAAAATACACGACCCTGTTGCTGGATGTATTGTACCAGTTCCTCGTTAAAGTCATTACTATCACCTTCCTCCGGTACGTACCGATAGATCATTACCGATAATTCCGGAGGTGGACCGACCGTGAATCCTTCCTCCTGAATGCGTTGGTAGAAGTATTGGCAAAGTAGCGCTTTTTCCTCAAGGGCAGCCCGGAATGGTTCGGTGCCGAGCAGGTGTAAGGGCAACCAGAGTCGCAGTCCCCGAAAATGCTTGGACAATTCCGGAGACAGATCGGCCGGGCTCCACTCCTCCGTAGCTCCCAGTGCATCTTGTAAATAACTGGCCGTATGGTGGTAAGTTTCCAGCAGGTTTTTGACGTCGCGTACTAAAACAACTCCCAGTCCGTAGGGAACGAACAATCCTTTGTGTGGATCAATGACTACGGAGTTTGCCCGTTCGATCCCCTGGAAACGGGGTGCAAATTTTTCGGACAGGAGGTAGAAGCCTCCATAGGCAGCATCTACGTGGTACCAGATGTCGTATTCTTCAGCTATATCAGCCATTTCCTGCAGGGGATCGATGGCTCCGGTATCAGTGGTACCGCCGGATCCGACGATCATGAAGGGTTGCAATCCATGACGAACATCCACCTCCACGGCTTGCCTTAGCAATTCGGCGTTCATACGGAAGTTGGTATCAGTCGGGATGTACCTTATTTGAGCTTCCCGCATACCGGCAATCCGAAAGGCCTTTTGTATGCAGTGGTGGGTCTGATGGGTCACGTAGACCACTTGCTTGTCCATGTCGATGGCCTGGACATTTCGGACGTCGCGGGCAGTGGTTACAGCGATAAGGTTAGCCAGTGAGCCACCGGAAGTCAGGTTGCCGTGACTGGTCTCGGGCAAGCCGACCAACCGGCACATCCACCGGATCAGATTATTCTCGATGCGCACGGCTCCCGGACTGGCAAAGAACATACCCGCGTACCGGTTGGTTACGGCGGCCAGGTAATCGCCCAGGGCCGAGTGGTAGATACCCCCGCCGGGAATGTACCCCAGGTGGCGGCCGGAGGCCGGGTTGATACCGTTGCGGTCCACGTGATCATGGAGGAGAGCGAGCAATTGCTCTAATGACTTTCCGTCTTTTTCAATAGATACCTCATTCAGTCGGGCGCCCCGGTCGGGACGCGCATCGAATGCTTTGCGTTCGGGTAATTCGTCCAAAAACTGATCGGCGTATTCCATCACCGTAGCATTCCAGCGGTGTCGTTGGTCAACCGGAATTTCGAGTTGCCGGGCCAGGGTTTCGAGTTTTTCTAATTCGGAGGTACTGGTTTGATTCATATAGTCTGTTTATTCCTGTAGTTCTTGTTGATCGGAGAGGTTCGTTGCCCGTAGGCTGTATTCCCAATGTTTTCGGGCGGCTTCGGGGTCACTGGCAATTTGGTTCATTGATCGGGGTTTTTGGTGTTCGTCGAAAAAAGAACCGGAGGGAGCGGGGATGTCTGCCCGGGACGCCAGATAGATAGAGGTTTGGGCTCCTTTATCGGGTTTGCGAAAGGCCAACACGCTCATGATACGCCACAAAAGACGCTCGTACCAGCGGGCATCGGATGTGGTGCCGATCCCGGTGGCTACCACGCCCGGATGCAGGCAGTACGTTTCAATGTCCGGATAGCGCCGGGCCAACTCGGCGGTGAAAAGCACATTGGCCAGTTTGGATCGGCAATACGCCCTCAATCCATTGTAGGAGCCGGTGGGTTGAGCGAGGTCATCGTAGGTCATTTTTCCGGACAGGTACGCTTTGGAAGCTACGTTGATCACCCGGGGATCTTTTGCTTTTCGCAGTAATGGTAAAAGCTGCATTGTCCAGAGGAAGTGACCCAGGTGGTTGACGCCCCACTGTAATTCGTATCCTTCGGCTGTGGCCTGCCAGGTGGCCGAATACAGGCCCGCATTATTGAGTAGCACGTCGATCGGTTGTTCGCGATCCAGCAGTGATTGCGAAGCCTGTCGGATGCTTTCCTGACTCGCCAGGTCGAGATGAAGAACCTCCACCTTAGCTACTGGTGTTTCCTCGCCTATGGTCGTTGCTGCCTGTTCTCCGGCTTCGGGGCGCCGACAGGCCAGGATGAGGCTGAATCCCTGCTGTGCCAGGCTTTTGGCGGAAGCCAGACCGATGCCGGAATTACCGCCGGTAATAATTACTGTGCCTTTTTCCATAGTGAAGTAGTTAGGCGTATTTATGGACCTGCCCGGGGCAGAGCAGCATAATATCCGGATTTTTGGTGGGATTTCCTTAGTTTTAAAGATTCCGGGGGCCCTGGTAAGCGGCCTCCCTTTCCGGTATCACACATAAAAACAAACTATATGTTCAAACAACCCGCACATTACTTATGGATTGCCCTGTTTTTGGTATTTGGCTGTAGCCAAAAAACAACCAACTCGGGTGGAGATGCTGCCGTGCAGCAAAAGGCCAATGAACTGGCCCAGAAATATATTATTACCGATGGTCACGTCGATTTACCCTACCGCTTGAAGGTGCAAAACTTCCGTTTCACCAAAGAGTATTTGGGTATCCCCATTGAAACAGAGAAAGGCGATTTCGATTACGTGCGCGCCAAAAAAGGTGGCTTAGATGCACCCTTTATGTCAATCTATATTCCGGCCAGTAAAGGTACCGGCATGGAAGCCTATAAACTGGCTGACTCCCTCATTACCATGGTTGAAGCCATCGCCGAGGAGCACCCGGATAAGTTCGCAGTAGTCACTACTCCCGATCAGGTAGAGGCCAATTTCAAGAAAGGCATCATTTCCCTGCCTCTGGGTATGGAAAATGGATCACCCATTATGGATGACCTGAAAAATGTAGCCTACTGGCACGATCGGGGTATCCGGTACATTACACTTACCCACTCCAAGGATAATCAGATTTGTGATTCATCGTACGACGATGCGGAAACTTACGGCGGTCTGAGTGATTTCGGACGTGAAGTAGTGAAGGAAATGAACCGCGTGGGGATCATGGTCGATATCAGCCACGTGAGTGACAATACCTTTTGGCAGGTGATGGAGATGACCGATGTTCCGGTAATCGCATCGCACTCCAGTTGCCGCAAATACACGCCCGGCTTCGAGCGTAATATGGACGACGACATGATCAAAGCTCTTGGTGAAAACGGAGGTGTTATTCAGATCAACTTTGGCTCCAGCTTTCTCGATATTGAGATTCGTAAAAGCAATGAAGAAAAGCGGGAGGAGTTGACTAAAATGCTGGAAGACAAAGGGCTGAGCTTTCGGGACAAAGAGGCGGAAGCTATTATCGAGCAATTCCGCAAGGATAATCCAACCCTGTACTCCGATGTCAAAATGGTGGCCAACCATATTGACCATGTGGTTAAGCTCGCCGGTATTGATCATGTTGGTTTAGGGTCTGATTTCGATGGGGTAGGGGACTCCCTGCCCACCGGCCTGAAAGATGTAAGTCAGTACCCAAACCTCATTGCTGAGCTGCTGCGTCGCGGTTACTCGGAGGAGGATATCGCCAAGGTGTGCTACAAGAATGTATTCCGCGTCTGGCGCGCCGTAGAGGAGGCAGCGGAATAATTAATCAGGTTTGAGGTTTGAGGTGTGAGGTCATAGGTAAGGTTCCAGGTGACCCCAAACCTCAAACCTCACACCTCAAACCTGTAAAAATGCTACTACAGCAAATGGACGATCAGATCGCAGCCTGGGAACACACCGGTGACCGTCGCCGGGTGTTCCTGCGCTGCTATCGGGTAATGACCGGAAATATGCTGGATGCCATTGAAGAAGGGTATTTCCGGGACAGTAAATGGATCAATACCCTACTTCACCGCTTTGCTGATTATTATTTTCGGGCACTGCACTGTTACGACTGTGGTGATCCGGTGACCAGGGTCTGGAAGGATGCACATCAACGGACTCAGGGGGAAGATCTGCACAACCTGCAGCGCCTGCTGTTGGGGATCAACGCACATATTAACTACGATCTGGTGCTAACTCTGCGGGATATGCTGCATACAGAATGGGACTCCCTGTCCACCGAACAACGCGAAGCTCGCTACCTGGATCATTGCCTGGTAAATCAGGTCATCGGAGCCTCCATTGATCAGGTGCAGGACGAAATACTGGAACCGGGGGATCCGGTCTTAGCCATTATGGACCGGCTGCTGGGCCGGGTCGATGAATACCTGGTTTCCCGCCTGATCCGAAAATGGCGACAGGAGGTGTGGGAGCAAGCTGAGCATTTTCTGACCTGTTCCGGGCGGGCTGACCAGGAACGGCTTCGTGCCAACTTGGAAAAATCCGTGTTAGACCGGGGAGAGCGAATTGTGCGGGTTTGGTGAGATAATTGGGGGTATGTCGACTAGCCGACAAAAAAGGCAGATGGCATCGGGGATGGCATCGGGGATGGCATCGGCGATGAAACCGCCATCAACGAAGCGGTTTATTGAGCCGGACCACTATTCTGTTTAGGTATGACAGACATTTTGGACGAAAGCCGAAGCTTAACAGTCTTCTTTTCTCAGGTTCATGTAAACCTGTAACCGGGGATGGTGTTCCAAGTAGGTATGGTTGTATCGGCCATCAGCCTGAACGCATAAACTCTATGACCAGAAAAACCAACCTCCTCAACCAAGCCTACGACCTGCTCAACGACGAAGAAGATGCCCGCGTGTGCAAGGACATTCGCGACAGTGCCTGCCGCTACACCCCCGCTAATTATTTCCTGATACTGATCAGCAATATGCTGACCAAGCTGGGGGATACCCTCAGTAACCCCAAAACGGTACTTACCTGGGTGATGAGCTACGTCCAGGCTCCGGTGGCCCTGATCAGTTTTATCGTACCCATTCGCGAATCGGGGTCCATGTTACCGCAGATCATCATTGCGCACTATATCCGTAAAAGAGAAATCCGTAAATGGGTTTGGGTGATCGGCTCCACCTTGCAGTTTCTGTCCATCGGTTCCATAGGATTGGTCGCTTTGTCTTTTACCGGCTTTATTGCCGGATGGCTGATGGTGGGCCTGTTAGTAGTCTTTAGCTTATCAAGAGGGTTGTGCTCCGTTGCATCCAAAGATGTCCTGGGGAAAACCATCCCTAAAACGCGGCGCGGTAAGCTCAAAGGGTATACGGTCTCGGTTTCCGGTGCCTTGGTGCTGGCGGCCGGTCTATATATGGTGGTGCGGACGCAGCAGGATGCGGGGATTGGATTTTATAGTGGGATCTTATTTGTTGCCGCTGTAACCTGGCTGATCGCGGCGATCCTGTTTGCCAATGTAAAGGAATTCCCGGGAGAGACCGATGGCGGAGGTAATGGCTGGAAGGAGGCTTTCGCCAAAATGCATATTGTGCGTACCGATCAGACCTTTCGACGTTTCATTATTGCCCGGTCCTTGCTGCTGAGTTCGGCCCTTACGGCTCCCTTCTATGTCTTATTGGCTCAGCGCAACCTCGGTGATCAGGCTTACTTGCTGGGTCTTTTTATAATCGCCAGAGGTGTTGCCAGTATTATCAGTGCTCCCGTTTGGGGTCGCTGGGCCGATCGGGCCAGTCACCGGGTGATGGCCACCGGGGGGCTGCTGACCGCTCTGCTGGGGATAGCTGTTTGGGGGGTGCTTTTCGCAAAACCCGATTTAAAGGATGCCTCCTGGTTATACCCGGCTGCTTTCTTTGTATTGGGTATCGCCCATAATGGCGTACGGCTGGGCCGAAAAACCTACGTGCTGGATATTGCCGGGGGGAATAAACGAACGGATTATGTATCGGTGAGTAATACATTGATCGGAGCTATTCTGCTACTTACCGGCGGTATCAGCGCCCTGGCTTCGACCATCTCTGTCACCGGTATCATCCTGGTGCTGTCGGTGATCGGCTTAGGCGGTGCTCTGGCCAGTTTCCGGCTGCCCAATGTGGAGCAATAAGCCCCTGCCGAAGCCTGGTGGAGAGTAGGATTGATTGATTATCAGTAGATTAATCATTCAGGATACGAACCACTTCAGCTAATACCCGTTAGGTTGATAGACAAAAGCTATGAATCTTGCTCCACAAAATCTACGAATCCGTCCGTAGGTGGAACTATCCGATCTGCCTTATAACCACCTCATGGTGGATAGTTTGCTTACTATCTATTTGGGGGTGTTCCCCTAAAACTAATCCGGTTACCCTGCCCGCGGATACGACAACTCCTTTTTCATCGGCCGGGCAAGACGCCATGCCCGACCTTTGGTGGACGGTATTTCAGGATCAGCAACTGAATACCCTCATCGATACGGCACTGGCCAACAACTTTGACCTGCGAACTGCCTGGGAACGGTTACGGGCCAACAGTGCTATAGTGACTCGTGAAAAGTCCTTTAAATTACCTAAGGCTGACGCATCCGTGAATGCGGCAGAGAGCTTTCCTCAGCCTGACTTCGTGGGCGGTGAGCTGGTTCGGATCGGGTTTTCGGCGGATTACGAGGTCGATCTCTGGGGGCGAATCCAGGCGCAGATCGACGCCGAGCAATATCGACTGGAAGCTTCCCGGGCTGATTATCAGGCAGCAGCCATTACCTTGTCGGCCCAAATCGCCAGCACCTGGTACCAGCTGCAGACTGCAGAGAACCGCTTGGCATTGATCGATCTGCAGATCGCCACCAATCAGCAAATTCTGGAATTACTGGAGGCCCGGTTCGGCAACGGTCAGGTTCGCGGCGTTGATATCCTTCGCCAAAGGCAATTGGTGGAAGCCTCCCGGGGCCGGCGGATCGACGTGGAGGCGCAGGTGGAGACCCTGGAACACCAATTGGCAGTTCTGTGCGGGCAACCCCCTCAAGTGGGTATTACCTACCAGGCAGATACCCTGCCTGAATTACCACCTATTCCGGCTACGGGCCTGCCCAGTGAACTGGTTGATCGACGGCCCGATGTACGCAGTGCCTTCTTAAGCCTTATGGGAGCCGACCGCGATGTTGCGAGAGCCATCAGCGCTAAATACCCCCGGCTTTCCATTAATGCGTCGACCTCCCTGCGATCCAATAATCTGCAAAACCTGTTGCGCGACTTTGCCTACTCCTTTGCGGGGAACCTGCTGGCTCCGATCTACTACGGGAAAGAACTTCAGGCGGAAGTGGAGCGATCCGAAGCCGTCAAGAACCAACGCTGGTACGAATACGGCCAGATCGTTTTACTGGCGTTTCAGGAGGTGGAAGATGCCCTGATCCTGGAAGAGAAGCAGCGGGAACGTATTTCCAATCTGGAAGAACAACTCGATATCGCGGAGCAAACTTATGAGCAACTACGCATTCAGTACTTTAATGGAGTAACCAACTATCTGGAAGTACTCACTGCCCTGAACCAACAGCAACAGCTTCGCTTCGATATTCTGAATGCCAATATGCAATTGGTCGATGTGCGCATATCTCTCTATCGGGCCCTGGCCGGAGACTTTGCTACCGGTCGTCAATTAGAAGAAACGGGATCCTGATATCCCACAAATCCGATGGTTATGAACTGGAAAAAAACAGCTTTGATTTGCCTCTTTATATTCGGCTTCGCCGCGGCAGTGACTACGTTGATCTACTCTACGGAGCCCACCGCCCAAAAAGAAGGTGCCACCAAAGAATCCGCTATGCTCGTAAATGTGGAGCCCGTACACAAAGGCACCTTTACCCCCGTTATCACCACAACGGGGATCGTTCAACCGGAACAGGATATTCTGCTCAGCCCCCGGATCCAGGGAATGATCACCTCTTTATCGTCGGGTTTTGTGCCCGGAGGCATCGTGCGAGAGGGGCAGGTGTTGCTTACCCTGGACCCCTCCGACTATGAAAATCAATTAAAGATGCGGGAGAGTGAACTGGGTCAGGCAATGGCCCAACTGCGCATCGAAATGGGCCAGCAGGAAGTGGCTCGTCGCGATTACGAGCTGGTCGACCGGGAATTGTCGGCCGATAAAAAAGCGCTGGCTCTCCGGGAACCTCAACTAGATGTAGCCCAGGCTTCAGTGGATGGTGCCCGGGCGATGGTCGATCAGGCACAGTTGCTGGTGGACCGGACGACCATACGGGCACCCTTTAACGCTCAGGTGATCACCCGCGATGCTAACGTGGGTTCACAAGTTTCGCCAGGCGTTCAATTGGCCAGGCTGGTTGGTACGGATGCATACTGGGTGGTAGCTTCTGTACCTATGGCTCAGGTAGGCCGGATCAATATTCCCAATCGAAACGGTGGGCGGGGAGCCCGCGTACAGGTTCGAAGCCAGAATGCCTGGCCCGACAGTATATACCGGGAAGGATACATTTATCAACTAATGGGTACGCTCGACCAACAAACGCGCCTGGCCCGGGTGATGGTGCGCGTGCCCGATCCGCTCGATCGGTCCCGCCGCGTAGAGGAGGCCTACCCTTTGATGATCGGATCTTTTGTGGAAACCCACATTCCTACCCGTCCGCTGGAGGATGTGGTCCGGATGAATCGCGATTACCTGCGGCAAAACGAAACAGTATGGGTGATGGAAGATCATGAACTACGTATTCGCGAGGTAGATATCGCTTTTAAAGATGCCCGCTACGCTTACGTTTCCCAAGGTCTGCAGGACGGAGATCAGGTGGTAACTACTAATTTATCCACCGTCGTCGACGGAGCCCCCCTGCGCCTGGAAGGCGAAACCGAAATGCCCTTTGATTCAACGCTTACCAGCAGTCAATAATCCAATCCACCATGTCTGAAAAAGATCCAAACGGTAAAAAGTACCGTGGCCCCATCGCCTATATGGCCAAGAACTCCATTGCTGCCAACCTGCTGATGATCATATTGATCGGCGGTGGTATCTGGACTATGTATTCCATTCAAAAAGAGGTGTTTCCTCAGTTTCAACTCGATATCGTTGATGTCAGTGTGGTGTATCCGGGAGCTGCTCCGACCGAAGTGGAGCAGGGCATTATCCTGCCGATTGAGGAAGCTATCCGTGGCGTTCAGGGCATTAAAGAGATTACCTCTACGGCGGAAGAGGGTTCCGGGCAAGTGTCTATTGAATTAGTGACCGGATTGGACCGGATGAAGGTCTTCCAGGATATCGATCAGGCCGTAAACCGTATCAACACCTTCCCCGACGATATCGAGGAGCCGGAGGTCCGCCTGCAGGCCCAGCAACGCGATGTGATGGAGGTCGGGCTGTTTGGAGAAGCAGATATCTGGACCCTGCGGAAATTAGGAGAGCGGTTACGCGACCAATTATTGAGTTCAGAGGGGATTACACAGGTGGAGATCGGGAATGTACCCGACTACGTCACGCACGTGGAGATCCCGCGTAATACCCTGCGCCAGTACGGGTTGACACTCCAGGATGTATCGGACCTGATCCGTCAGTCGAGCCAGGATATTCCGGCCGGTTCGGTGGAGACCAGTTCGGGCGAGATCCTGCTGCGGATGAATGAGCGTAAGGAGATGGCTCGTCAGTTCGAAGAGATCAACATCGTTACGAATCCGAATGGCGCCAAGGTTACCCTGGCAGATATTGCTGAGATTCGCGACGGTTTTGAGGAAACGGGATTTCACGCACAGTTCAATCAGCAGAAGTCCGTGGAGGTACAGATTTTTCGGGTAGGTGACCAGTCGCCCCTCGATATTGAGAATACAGTGAAGGAAGTATTAGACCAGTTTCGGGCAACCCTTCCTCCCGGCATCCAGGTCCGGATCGACAGCAATCGGGCTAATGATTACCGGCAACGCATGGGACTGCTGACTGAAAATGGCTTCCTGGCCATCCTGATCGTTTTGCTCATCCTGTCGGTGTTCCTGGAGTACCGATTGGCTTTTTGGGTAATGATGGGTATGGCCATCTCTTTTGTGGGGGGGATTCTTTTTCTGCCCATGCTGGGGATCAGCATCAATATGATCTCCATGTTTGGCTTTCTGGTCGTGCTGGGGATCGTGGTGGATGATGCGATCGTCGTGGGAGAAAACATTTACGAATACCGGCAAAAGGGTTTGGGGTTTATGCAGGCTGCCATTGAAGGTGCCCGTGATGTATCGCGACCGATCGTCTTTAGTATTCTCACGAATATTATCGCCTTTGTACCCCTGCTGTTCATTCCGGGAGCAACGGGTAAGTACTGGTGGCCCTTGCCCGCAGTGGTGATCGTCGTGTTGGCCATTTCCTTGTTCGAGGCGCTGTTCATCCTGCCGGCCCACCTGGCCCACGGATCCCGCAAATCAAAATTCAAGCTGGGCAATTGGTTACACCGCCAGCAGCAAAGAGTAGCAGACGGGTTTAATGGCCTGGTGGATCGCTATTACCGACCCTTCCTGGAGCGATGCCTTAAACACCGGTATATCACCTTTAGCTCAGCCGTAGCCCTGCTGGTCATGGTGGGAGCCTACGGACTGAGTGATCACATGGGGATCATTATGATGCCGGAGGTGGCGGCAGATGAGATCGAGGCAGGGGTATCCCTGCCGGTAGGTACCACGGCTGAGCAGGCTGCGGAAGTTGCTACCGAGATCACGGATGCAACCTACCGCATGTTCGAGGAGCATAACCTTTTTGAAGTAGCGGATGGGATCAAGACCAATGTGCGGAATCAGAATTTCATTGACGTGGAGATCGTTATGAAACCACCGACTGAGCGCGATATGGTTGCGGGGGAAATGATTGCCCTGTGGCGCGATAATATAGGCGATATTACCGGGGTGGATCAGATCACTTTTGAAGCAGAGAGGGGCCCCGGTGGGTGGCAGCAGGATATTAGTGTGGACATTAGCCACTCGGATATTGATGTGCTGGAGGAAGCCAGTACGGCTTTTCTGGAAGAAATGGAGACCTACGAAGCTACCCGCGACGTAAACGATAACTACAACCGCGGGAAATCTCAGTTTGACTTTGAATTATTACCCGAAGGCCGGAATCTCGGACTGACTTCGGCCGATGTGGGGCGCCAACTGCGCAATGCGTTCTTTGGTGCGCTCACCATGCGGCAGCTTCGCGGTACGAATGAGGTGGAGATCCGGGTGAAATTACCCCGCAAGGAACGCCAGGATCTGTACAATCTCGAAGACCTCATCCTACGTACGTCTACGGGCATGGAAGTTCCGCTAATGGATGTCGTTCGACTTAAGGAAGGCGAAGCCTTTACGAGCATCAATCGTCGTGATGGCCGCCGGGTTGTATCGGTGGGCATGGATGTGGAGCCCAAAAGTGCTGTATCCCGGGTCATTGAATCCATTGAATCAGAGGTGCTGCCCAATTTGCAGAATGATTACCCCGGAATTACCTGGAGCTTCGAGGGTAGTAATGCGGAAATGCGGGAATCCACTGCGGCCTTATGGGGTGGTTTTTCCATTGCCATGCTGGTGATCTATGCATTGTTGGCGGTTGCTTTCCGAAATTACTTTCAGCCATTCATCGTTATGGGAGCCATTCCGTTTGGCATCGTCGGAGCGGTGATCGGACATATTTTGCTGGGGTACGATCTATCCTTAGTGAGCCTGATGGGCGTTATTGCTCTTTCCGGGGTAGTAGTAAACGATTCCCTTATTATGGTTGATTATGCCAATAAAAAGCGGCAGGGACAATCGGCCTTTAGTGCCATTCACGAAGCGGGTGTTCGTCGTTTCCGTCCGATCATGCTGACCACGCTTACTACCTTCGGTGGATTGGCGCCCATCATCATGGAGCGTTCCACCCAGGCGACCCAGCTGATCCCTATGGCGATTTCCCTTGGCTTCGGGATTGTATTCGCCACCGCCATTATTCTGGTGATCGTGCCCAGTATGTACCTGATGCTGGAGGACGTAACGAATTGGATCGGGGCATCCGATAGCGATAAGCAGATGAAACCGGCCTGATTCTCTATAAAACATAAAGATTGGTCAGAGGAAGTGTATCTTTCTACTATGAAGGAGACCTGCGAAGACGTCTTTTCCCAATGGGACGGGAAGCATACCGATCCGCTGATCGGCTTATACCAAGACTATCAGGGCTGCTCTGAATTTTGGGATTATCTGCTTAACGCCTACCTCGAACACCCCGAGTGGCAGGTTCCGATTACCTGGCTTATTAAGCATCATTACGACCAAAAACAGGAGTTAATAGCCGATAAGGTCCAGCTTATGCTGGATGGCTATTCCAATCTGGAGCAGTGGGAGGCCCGTTTGCATATACTCCAGCTTATCCCGAAGTGGAGGCTGAGTAAAGAGCAGGCCTCCTTTTTGGAGCCTCTGCTAAACAGTGCTATGAAGGATGATAAGAAATTTGTTCGCGCTGCGGCTTATGAGGCTTTCGCCAAAATCGTTCCGCATCTTTCGCATGAAGCACGTGCGTCTTTCCTGGAACGCTGCGAAACCGCAATGGCGACCGAGAGCGCTTCGGTGAAGGTGAAGCTGCGGCGGGCATTGAAGAAGTTATCCTAGCGGGAGGTAACCGGGGCGGATATACTACCCGGCACGAACACACGCTGATCGTAACCGGCGGTGCTCCTGAAATACTGACTTCCGGTAACTCCATCGGGTTTTAATGCACTAAATTTGCGTTCATGCCTGCTGCGTTCCAGGCAAAATGTATCACGACTATGAACCCTAAGCAATCCAGTGTGACCATACGTTTGTTGGAGGAGGACGATGTGGAA
>JASBTH010000238.1 GCA_030148525.1 Saprospiraceae bacterium
CTCAAAATACCCAAAACTAACGGATTGCAACCCCTTAGGACCGGCGAAAAATAAGTTCTTCGTTTCAGGCGAGCTATTTTTTCGCCAGGCAAGGCGCGGGGAGGGCGCACAGCGGTGCTACGTAACCGATTCCGCAACGTAGCCTGGCGGAAAAAGAGCCGTATCAAATGGGAAGGTTATTATTCGCCAGTCTCTTTCCGGTGTCTTTTTGGCGAAAGCCGGGTAAACAGCTAAAACTATCTGTTCACTCATTCGTTTCCATCGCATAACGGAAACATAAAGAACACAAATGGACTACGCCAAGACGCTCGGCCAGCTCAAAGCCAGTGGCTACCAATCCCGCTCCATCAAGGAGGAATTACGCGAAAACCTCATCCAAAAACTCCAAAATAAAGAACAAGTATTCGGGGGTATTCTCGGTTTTGACGATACGGTTTTACCCGATATCGAACGGGCTATTTTGTCGCGCCACAACATTCTGTTGCTAGGGTTGCGCGGTCAGGCCAAAACACGGATTGCCCGCCTGCTGGTCAATCTGCTCGACGAATACATGCCGGTAGTGGGCGGTTCTGAGCTCAACGATGATCCGCTCAATCCCATGTCGCGTTTCGCTAAGGACCTCATCGCCGAAAAGGGCGATGATACACCGGTTGAGTGGGTGCACCGCGATGAGCGCTACGTAGAGAAGTTGGCCACTCCCGATGTATCGGTGGCCGATCTGATCGGTGACGTGGATCCGATAAAGGCCGCCACCCTGAAGCTGCCTTACTCCGACGAGCGGGTGATCCACTTCGGATTGGTACCGCGGGCACACCGCAGCATCTTTGTGATCAACGAGTTGCCCGACCTGCAGGCGAGAATTCAGGTATCTCTCTTTAATATGCTACAGGAGGGCGATATCCAGATTCGCGGTTTCAAGCTGCGTCTGCCTCTCGATATCCAGTTTCTGTTTACGGCTAACCCTGAGGATTACACCAACCGCGGTAGTATTATTACACCTCTGAAAGACCGGATCGAAAGCCAGATCCTGACCCATTATCCCAAAACGATCGAAATCGCCCGGGAGATTACGGCCCAGGAAGCTCGCATTACCGATGAGCAACGCGAGAAGGTGGATGTACTCGATCTGCACCAGATCTTGTTGGAGACCATTTCGTTCCAGGCGCGGGAAAGTGAGTACATTGACGAGAAGAGCGGGGTATCGGCCCGACTGTCTATCTCCGGTTACGAAAATCTGGTCAGCACAGCGGAACGCCGCATGCTGAAAAACGGGGAGAAAAAAACCACCGCCCGCATTATTGACTTTTGGGGGGTGGTGCCGGCTATCACCGGTAAGGTGGAACTCGTATACGAAGGTGAACAGGAAGGCCCCTACATCGTGGCCATGAACCTGATGGGACGAGCGATCAAGTCGATGTTCCTCGACCACTTCCCCGATCCTGATCAGCTTAAGAAGGGAGAAGAAAGCGATCCGTACGGTACGGTTCGCGCTTGGTTTAGCGGAGGCAATAGTGTCGACCTGTTGAATGATTCCAGTGATAAGGAGTATAAAAAGACCCTGGATGACGTAGCTGGTCTGCGCAAACTCACCGAAAAGTATACCAAGGTGAAGGGCGACGAACTCTATCCCTATATGGAATTAGCACTCCACGGACTGGCGGAGTGTAACATCATCAATAAGGATACCCTGGAATCGAGCCTGACCTTTCGCGATATCCTGGCGAATATGCTGGACGATGATGATCTGTTCGAGGATAATTGATAATTTTTAGTGTTTAATTTTTAATTGTGCTCTCCTCCTTAATCTTACAGGAATCGTAGTACGAGAATGATGAATGCTCAATGACCGTCAGTTGTGGCCATTGAGCATTCTCTTTTTTAGCTAATACCAAGCTCTTTATTAGTCGGGAAGTATGGACTTGAATATGGATTTTGAATGTAGGATGAATTAATAATCCAACATTCAAAATCCATAATTGCTAATCAGGCCTTACTCTTTGATATATACCAAACGCTCTAAACGCGCCAACTCTTTATCATCCACGTATTTTCCGATCTCTTTGCGGAACTGCTCCATGCTGGTGTAGGGGCGATATTCTTCAAACTCGTGGGCCATGCGATCACCGACCCCGGGTAGGGCTTTGATATCGGCTTCGGACGCTGAATTCAGTTCGACCGGCACGAAAACGTAGTTTTCGTAGCGGGCCACTTCGGCCTCATCGACGTATTTGCCGATCTCTCTGCGGAATTGCTGGATGCTGGTATAGGGGCGGTACTCCTCAAATTCGTGCGCCATACGGTCACCGACTCCGGGGATCATTTTGAAATCAGCTTCGGCCGTGGTGTTCAGATTGAAGGGTACGAAGATCTTAGCGTATAACTCGTCCCGGTTTTCCTCCGGACTTACGATGGCATCGAAGTCATTCATGGTCAGGAACGGTCTTTCCTCCAGGATCTGTGCGACCATCTGGGAGGAGAGGCCGATCTTGTTGAGGTCGGCTTCGGTGGCCAGGTTAGCGTTGAAGACCGTGGCTGGTGCGGTTTCTTCTCCGGTATCAGCTTCGTTTTCAGTTTGTTCGGTATTTGCATTTTCATTTTGTCCCTCATCGGAGGATGTCTGGCAACTAAACGTTATCAGGCTCAGTGCAAAAACAGCAAAAAACAGCTGTGCGATTTTCATCTTTGTTCTTGTTTTATGAGTAGTAAATAGGAATAACCAATCAGTGCCAGCACTACCATACTTAGCGGAGCCAGCGCAGGCAGTGCGCCCGACAGACTTTCCCGGAGGAGATCCCAACCGGCAGCGGTGGGCCTCATCTCCAGCTCAAACTCGTAGTTGGCCCGCAGGTGTAGAAAGGTACCATAAAAGCCGCTCAGACCCGTCAGGGCCAGCAGTATCTTAAAAACGGTTACCAAAACAGGCGTTCGCTGGTAAAGAAGGCCGAACAATACCAGTAGGGCACCACCAATGCCAATAAGTGGGATCAGTTGCAGGGTATCTTCAAAATGCTCAAGGAGGTATAGCTCCGCAGCCGTACCGAGCAGCATAAACAATAAAGCTGCGGTGATGATCTTCTTTGCCCGGTTTTGTTCGCCTGTAGCCATGTGCTGAATTTTTCAAGGGCGAAAATACACAGGGAAGGGAATTCTACCAACTAATTTAGATGAATTCTAAATAGTTTTGTGTGAAATCGGAATATAGAGACTACTATCCGGTCAGAATTTTTACCAAGGCTCTTTATACGAGGTACACAAGCTTGCTAGAACCCTTTCCGCGTTACGGGAAACGGGACCGGCTTCCGGTATCTTTCGGCTATCTGACGAAGAGTTGATCGAGTTTTTATCCCGGAAGGAAGTATTTGCAGCTTTAGAGAATACGGCTATTTTGAACCGAAATCTGAATCAGAATCTGCACGCCATGGAAGAGATCATCGTGGATATACTGCAGGAGCTGAATGCATTAGAGAAGTGAATCAGGCCTCTGCCTATAATTCCAGACTTTCGGTCATTAATTAGGCCGGGACCTGATTGCCGTTCGCTGGATATTATTGCTGAATCACCATTCGTTTGGTATCCACCATCTGACCATTCATCAGTAAAGAGTAATTCTTGGGTAGAAGTATTGGTACCCCTCAACTTTGCCAGACTTCAGATTTTAGATGCTAGATGAAAGACATTTAAATAGTTAGTTACGAATCTAACATCCCGTCTTCATGAAGTACATGAATAGTCTAATATCTTATATCTAGCGTCTAATGGTCTACTTTAAAATAATCATTCTCTTAGTGTCCAGTATTTTTCCTTCTACCACCAGAGAGTAATGATAGGTGCCGGCTGGTAGGTTGCCGATTTGCAGCTCAATTTGTCCTTCGCCGGCTTGGGGCAGGGCGATGCGCTTGATCTCCCGGCCGTTTATGGCGGTGACCAGAAGCGTTGCTTGTTGTGTGCCTTCCGGCAAAAAGTATTGGATGCGTGTGGTTCCATTGGTGGGGTTGGGTTCGTTCTGGACGTTTTTAGACGCTCAAAATAGGCCATAGCACGGTTTCTTAATAATTTAGCACGGAGCACTTTTTACCCGCCGCAGTCCGTACGGGCGAAGGCGAGTAAAAAGGGCATTTAGCACTGAGCATTCAACATTCATCATTTTAGTAAAGCACTCGCTCATGAAACACCTCCTCTCCCTAACCCTCCTGATCGTTCTCCTTTTGCCGCAAGGCTATACCCAACAAGATTCCAGCCTGTACAATGACGATCCCATGCAGAAGCGGGCCATCGGGGTGGAAGAATCGGAATACCGGGTACGGGTGCCGAATGGCGGTCCCGTCACCGAGGCACGGATCGAACCACCCAACTGGTGGGTAGGCATGCGCGATAACCAACTGCAACTGTTGATCTACGATGAGGAGATCGGAACCGGCGAGGTGCAGATCGATTATCCGGGTGTCACGGTACAGGCCATACACCGGGTGGAGAATCCCAACTACCTCTTTGTGGATCTGCTGATCGGACCGGCGACACCGGCTGGAGAATTCCCTATTACATTGACGGCCAAGGGGGAGGAGCGCACCTACACCTACGAATTGCAGAAACGTTTGCCGCAGGAAGGTCGTCTTCAGGGACTGACCAGCGAAGACCTGATCTACCTCATTATGCCCGATCGTTTTGCGAATGGCGACCCAGGTAACGACAGCTATCCCGATATGAACCAGTCGGGCATCAACCGGGATAAGGTGTTTTTCCGGCACGGAGGCGACCTGCTGGGGGTAATGGAGCACCTGGATTACCTGGAAGAGCTGGGTGTGACGGCCTTGTGGCTGAATCCGGTGTTGGAGAATGATCAACCTTACGAGTCCTACCACGGCTATGCCATTACCGACCACTACGAGATCGATAAGCGCTTCGGTACCAATGAGCAATACCGCCAATTGGTGGAGTTGTGTCACGAGCGGGGTATGAAGGTGATCATGGATGTGATCCACAACCACGTGGGCGATGAGCACTGGTTTATCCGGGACTTGCCAACCAGTGACTGGATACACCAGGAGACCGAGCACTTGCGCAAATCCAACTTTCGGGAAACAGCCCTTGTCGATCCTCACGCCAGCGCCTACGACAAGGAGCAGTTGTCGGATGGATGGTTTGATGCCCACATGCCCGATCTGAATCAGCGCAATCCTTATCTGGCAAAGTACCTGACCCAAAATGCCATCTGGTGGAATGAATTCTCGGGCCATGATGCTTATCGCATCGACACCTATTTCTATCCCGACCAGGATTTCATGTACGACTGGGCCCGGCGACTGAACGAAGAATACGACGATTTCAGCTTTTTCGGCGAGACCTGGGTGCAGGGATACAGTGTACAGGCACAGTTTACCGAGAATAGTGCGATCCGCGGCGGTGTACCTACCGATCTGCCGGCCGTGACGGATTTTCAGTTGTTTTTTGCCATTCAGGAAGTCCTGGCCGGACAGGAAGGCTGGACCCAGGGTACCGCCCGCCTGTATTACACCCTCGCACACGACTACCTGTACGAGGATGCCTACCGCAATGTGATCTTTCTGGATAACCACGATCTGGCACGCTACTTCACCGTAGTAGGGGAGGACATGGATCGCTATAAGATGGGCCTGGCCTTCCTGTTGACTACGCGGGGCATTCCTATGATCTACTATGGAACCGAGATACTTTTGTCGGGATCAGGCGGCGGATTCGGGGAAGGAGGTCGCAAAGACTTTCCCGGTGGCTGGGAGGATGATTACTTCGATAAGTTTCGGGCGATCAACCGAACGGCGGCCGAGCAGGAGGCTTTCACTTTCGTAAAAACCCTGGCTAACTACCGAAAGAGCAGCAATGCGTTAACTCGTGGTAAGCTTATTCACTTTATTCCCGATGATGGCGTGTATGTTTACTTTCGACAAGGTGTTGACGCGACGGTCATGGTGTTGTTGAATGCCCGTGATGAGGAGCAGGTTGTCGATACCGAGCGCTATCAGGAAATACTTATAGGCTTTACCGGTGCAAGCGATGTAGTGACCGGAGAAAGCTACTCGGAACTCAATGAAATTGAGGTACCGGGGCGATCAACCCTGGTTTTGGAGTTACGGAAGTAGGTAAAATAAATGCCCCCGACAGGTGTTAGTCTGCCGGGGGTAAATTCCTTACATCAAGGGGATGATGTAAAACAACGCATTCTAGTTTAAATTAAGGGTATGGAGGTTATGCACTTTAGTGCACATCAAATATAGCCTATTATCTGGATTAAAAAAATTTACTTTTAATTTCTTCAATCCTGATGGAGTCCGATTTCAGGGACTACTTGTAGCTAGAACGCATTGATATGAAAAGGTATATTGTATTTGTACGATTCACTTCTGTAGAGGTTTCACCTTAGACCACGTTTCCGAAGGTTTTCCCGATAAATTTGTGCATTGCGGTTGTGTTGGGCGAGGGTGCGGGCAAAGTTATGGTATCCGCTGCCATCTCCTTTGGCACAGAAATACACATAATCGTGGTTCTCTACATTCAGTACCGCGTCAATACTGGAGATAGATGACATGGCAATGGGGCCGGGCGGCAGACCTGAATACAGGTATGTATTATAGGGGGAGTCAAACTTCGTGTGGTAGTCGGTCACGCGTTTGGTATCAAAGTCACGGCGGGCGAAAACACTGGTGGGGTCCGCCTGTAGTCGCATGCCCTTTTGCAGGCGATTGTAATAAACGCCGGCCATGCGCCGTTTTTCGTCATTGCGCAGGGTCTCCTTTTCCACAATGGAAGCCAGGGTGTACACCTCGGCGGGGGTGAGGTCTAAATTTTCGGCTTTTTGACGGCGATTATTTGCATCCCAGAATCGTTCGTGTTCTTTGTGCATGCGCTGGATGAATCCTTGGGGCGAAGTATTCCAGAAAAACTCATAGGTGTTGGGGATAAACAGGGACATGAGGGTTTCCTGGTTATAGCCGAGTTTACTGATCAGAGGATCTTCCCGCATAAAATTGAGAATAGCCACGGAATCGGGTTCGATAAAACGGGCGGCTTTAGCGGCTACGTTCTCCAACAGACGTTCATTGGTAAGTACCAGATCGACGGGAGCTTGTTTGCCGTTGCGCAGATGGCGGATCAGCTCGTGCATGCGCATACCCGGTTTCACCGCAAAGCGACCCGATCGCATGGGGTCGCGTTTGTACTCCATGCGGTCGCTCAATTTGCGGAAGAGGGGTACGTCGGAAACGATTTCCTGTGCAACCAGGGTGTCGACGACCTGATCAAAATCGGCACCCGTTGGTATGTAAACGATCTGTTGTTCTTCGGGAAGGTTAGAAGGGACCGAACCTCCGACAATAAAGCGCTGATACAGGTAGAACACTCCAACGGCCCCTACCAATGCCAGGGCTCCAAAAATCCAAAGCAAGCGACGTCTCATCAGTATTGTTCGTCTTCGTTGGGAAAATCTATAGCTTTAACATCTGAAATGTACGATTGGATCGCTCCCTGAATGGTGGTAAACAGATCCAGGTATCGGCGCAGAAAGCGGGGGTGAAAATCCTGGGTCAGACCCAGCAGGTCGTGGGTTACCAATACTTGCCCGTCGGTACCGGCACCGGCTCCAATGCCAATTGTGGGAATATCCAGGTGCTTGCTAACGTCCGTTGCCAGTTTGGCAGGTATTTTCTCCAGGACAATACCAAAGCACCCCAGGCCCTGCAGTAATTTGGCATCATCCATGAGTTTGCGGGCTTCGGCCTCCTCGCGGGCGCGGACGGTGTACGTACCAAATTTATAAATGGATTGAGGGATCAATCCCAGGTGTCCCATAACGGGAATACCTGCGGAGAGTACCCGCCGGACAGACTCCTCAATTTCCTGCCCTCCTTCCATTTTGACGGCGTGAGCTCCTGATTCCTTCATTATGCGAATGGCCGAATCCAGGGCGGCACGGCTATTACCCTGATACGTACCGAAAGGCAGATCCACTACCACCAGGGCCCGCTTTACCGCACGGATAACGCTGGAGGCGTGGTAGATCATTTGGTCCAGGGTAATGGGCAGGGTTGTTTCGTGACCGGCCATGACATTCGATGCCGAGTCACCCACCAGGATAACATCGATACCGGCGGCATCCGTGATCCGGGCCATGGAAAAGTCGTAGGCGGTAAGCATAGCGATCTTTTCTTCCTTTTCTTTCATGGCCTGCAAAACGTGGGTAGTCACCCGTTTTACTTCCTTGTTTACCGACATGCGTTGATTTTTAGGGAGGGAAGATACCATTATTTGCGGAGTTGTTGGAATGGTCTATATTTGGCGCAGTCACTCGAAAACTGTCTATGCGAATCCCAGCTTTTTTCCTCGGTTTATCTCTGCTCGTTTTACCACCTTCCTGTACAACGGACTTCGAACTTGAGGCACCCGGTGAGCCGATTACGGTTCTTTACGGAGTGCTTTCCCTGCAAGATACAGCCCATTACGTACGAGTGGAACGCGCTTTTAAAGCTGCCGGTTCTGACGCTACAGCGCTGGCTCAGGACCCCGATAATCTGTATTTTGATGATGCCTCTGTTTTCCTGGAAAAGGTGATCAGCGGTTCCCGTTTTGAGCTGCAGCGGGTAGATGGTGCTCAGGAAGGCTATCCCCGCGAAGAGGGCCCTTTTGCGCAAGCCCCGAACTACTTGTACAAAGTAAATGCAGATGTGATCGATCTGGATGCGGAAGAGGCTGTCCGTATCATCGTTGATCGACCGGACCTCGAGCGGCCGGCTACTGCCGAAACGGTGGTTGTTTCTCCCCTGACGGTCCGGGAAAATTCTCCTTTTAATCCGGTCAATATGGGGTACGATCGGATGGTCACCTACGCCTGGGGCTACGGCCCGGGGGCAGCCATCTTTGATGTCAGGCTGTTGGTCGAATGGGAGGAGGAAGTATCTCCGGGTGTATTCCAGCCGACGCAAGCCGAATGGATATTGGAGCGAGGCCTGCGTCCGGAAGAAGAGGAGGGCCGGGCAAGTATACGCATTCCGGGCATACAGTTTTATCAGTTTCTGGCTCAGGAATTGGAAGATGCTCCGGCGATTCGCCGGCGTTTCATCGGATTAACCTTGCTGGTGTCCGCCGGTGGTGAAGAGATCGCCCGGGCTCAGGAGATTGCTCAGGCAAATCTGGGCCTGACGAGTGCCCAGATTGTTCCCGACTATTCGAACGTCGAGGGGGGACAGGGCGTTTTTACTTCGCGGGCTAGCCTTACACGCACTAATTTGGTCCTCAACGGGCCATCACTGGATTCTTTGCGCGAGGGTCAGCTAACTTCTTTTTTGAATTTCGAATAAAACACTCCAATGGGCTTTTTCAATTTCGACCCCTCCCAGCTTGCCGACGATGCATTAAAACATAAAGTACGGTTATTCCGCTGGATCGTTTTCGGCGGCATGGGGCTGGCAATGGTTGCCTTCCTATACGTACGCGCCCAGGGCTGGATGACGCAGGATGTCCGGCGCATTTTCTTCGTGTTTCTGGCACTGCTTTTCCCCTTCACCATCCCGATGAACCGGTTGCACAAGGAATATTTTGCGCGTAAACGGAGAGATCAGGTCTGAGGTATGAGGTCTGAGGTGTTAGGTGGAGGTTTCAGGTCAAAGGTATTAGGGTCGGTTGTGTTTCAGATCTATCTACTACCTTACCTCAAACCTCAAACCTCAAACCTCAAACCTGACCCATTGCCTTACCTCAAACCCCAAACCTCAAACCTCAAACCTGATCCGGCTGCCATAATGACGGGACCTGTCAGTTCTTTAGGCGATTTGTCGGATTGGAGGGCTGTTTCACTCTGGTTGCTGCTAATCTGTCAGCCTTTTCCGTGATTATTAGTATTGGCATATACATTGATGCGTAGTAAGTAATTGTTTGAAAAAATTAAAACGCATTATATGGGTAAAATTATCGGAATTGACTTAGGTACGACCAACTCCTGCGTATCCGTCATGGAGGGTAACGAACCGGTTGTAATTCCTAACGACGAAGGACGCCGCACAACCCCTTCTGTAGTGGCTTTTATGGATAATGGTGAACGCAAGATCGGTGACCCGGCTAAACGCCAGGCGATTACGAATCCGCAACGCACCATTTCTTCTATCAAGCGCTTCATGGGTACGCGGTTCGAGGAGATGAAAAATGAAGTTGATCGCTCATCCTACAAAGTAGTGAAAGGTGATAACGACACCGTACGGGTAAAAATCGACGACCGGACCTACACCCCACAGGAGATTTCTGCCATGATCCTTCAGAAAATGAAGAAGACGGCCGAAGATTTTCTGGGACAGGAAGTGACCGAAGCGGTGGTAACCGTACCTGCTTACTTCAACGACTCTCAGCGCCAGGCTACCAAAGAAGCCGGTGAGATCGCGGGACTCGACGTTAAACGCATAATCAACGAGCCAACCGCAGCCGCTTTGGCCTACGGTCTGGACAAGCAAGATAAAGATGCAACCATCGCCGTTTACGACTTAGGTGGTGGTACTTTTGATATCTCTATCCTGGAACTCGGTGAAGGCGTATTCGAGGTTAAGTCCACCAACGGTGATACCCACCTGGGTGGTGATGACTTTGACCGCGTAATCATTGATTTCCTGGCTGAGACCTTCAAGGATCAGGAGAATATCGATCTGCGCAAAGATCCTATGGCTCTGCAACGCCTGAAGGATGCTGCTGAGAAAGCTAAAATTGAGCTCTCATCTTCTTCAGAAACGGAAGTGAACCTGCCATATATTACGGCGGTTGACGGAGTACCCAAGCACTTGGTTGTCAAATTGTCACGAAGCAAATTTGAGCAACTGGCCGACGACCTGGTACAACGCACACTGGAGCCCTGCCGCAATGCATTGAAAGATGCGGGCATGGATAAGAGCGAGATCGACGAGGTAATCCTCGTAGGTGGTTCCACCCGGATTCCACGCATCCAACAAGCAGTGGAAGAGTTTTTTGGCAAAAAGCCAAATAAAGGAGTGAACCCCGATGAGGTAGTTGCCGTCGGTGCTGCTATCCAGGGTGGTGTGCTCAGTGGTGATGTACAGGATGTACTACTGCTGGACGTCACGCCCCTTTCACTGGGTATCGAGACCATGGGTGGTGTCTTTGACAAGGTGATCGAATCCAACTCGACTATCCCTACTAAAAAGTCGAAAATCTACTCTACAGCCGCGGATAACCAGCCATCGGTAGAAATCCACGTACTGCAGGGTGAGCGTCCCATGTCTAACGACAACCGTTCGGTCGGACGCTTTATCCTGGATGGGATTCCTCCTGCTCCGCGCGGAGTACCTCAGATCGAGGTAACCTTCGATATCGATGCCAACGGTATTCTGACCGTTTCCTCTAAAGATAAGGGAACCGGTAAGGAACAAAGCATCCGCATCGAAGCCAGTACCGGCCTGAGTCAGGAAGAGATCAACCGCATGAAGGCCGAGGCAGAAGCCAATGCCGAGCAGGATCAGGAAGCTCGTGAGAAGGTGGATAAACTGAATACGGCAGACACCCTGATCTTCCAGACGGAGAAGCAATTGAAAGAATTCGGTGACAAGATCCCTGCCGACAAGAAAGGGCCCATCGAAGAAGCTTTGAAGAACCTGAAGGAAGCCCATCAGGCTCAGGATCTCGACAAGATCGAATCCGCCATGGAAACCATGAATACTGCATGGCAGGCTGCCAGCCAGGATATTTACCAGGCTCAGCAGGATGCACAAGGTGGTGCTGAAGGCGGAGCGGCTGAAGACCAGGGCGACGATAACTCCAATCAGGGAGATGACGTTACCGACGTAGAGTTCGAAGAAGTCGACGAGGACAATAAGAAGTAATCGTCGTCTCAGATATACCTGATGTAATCTTCATTAGAGTCATTCCGGATTAGTCCGGGATGACTCTTGTCTTTTCCGGAAGCAGGGAAATGTCGTATTTTGCAGAAAAACCAATCCATGAAAACCATCCTTCGTTTCCTTTTGCCGGCCATGTGCCTGCTCCCTTTCGGTGCCTTTGCCCAGGCCAATCTGGACCTCAACCTTACCCTGGGTTTCCCCACCAGTGAATTCGGTGATAAAACCGAGGCCGTAGGAGTTGGGGGATCGGCCAACATCTTTTTTCCGGTTTTAAAGTCTACGGATGCCGTTCAGTTCGGATTGGGCGGCGGCTACATGGAGTACGGTAAGAATCGCTCCGACGAAATTTTGGAAATCAATATCACCCAGGGTGGGGCGATTATTGATCAGATTCGCATACCCATGGAGATCCGCGCGACCAACAGTATACTTCACGGTCAGGCTGCACTACGGGTTATCGCACCGAATGAAGGACTGAGACCCTACGTACAGGGCAGTGTGGGCTTTCGGCGCTTGTCGACCGATACCCGTGTCTTTGACCGCTCTAACGAGCGCTTCTTTATCGACGACGACGATGAATCGGACCTTATCACCTCCGTAAATAACCTGAACGACTGGATATTCAGCTACGGCGGTGGTGGCGGACTGATCATCAGTTTTCCCGGTGGTTTCGGTATCAATCTTGGCGTTCAGTATATGCTCGGTGGACGTGCCGACTTTTTCGATGCATCCGATACCGAGCAATGGGAAGTCTCCTTCAATGGTGTAGGCGGCTTTGATCCGGATGATCTGAATAGTGATAGTGTAGAGGTCACCACCTCACCGCGCTCGGCCAAGATCGATATGCTCTTCGTAGAACTCGGCTTTCACCTCAACTTCGGGAAAATGGATTTGGATCCGGAGGAGAATTATTAGGAGGTCCACGGTTCACGGTTCACGGTCCACGGTTCACGGCCCAAGGTCCACGGCCCAAGGTTCACGGACCACGGTTCACGGTTCATGGCCCACGGTCCATGGACCACGGTTCACGGTCCGCGGTCCACGGTTCACGGTCCACGGTCCGCGCTGCTCGGGCTCGGGAATTTTTAATTTTTAGTGCTTGATTTTTTAATTAATGTACTGATATTCATTTTTTATAAACTCTCCAACTCTCCAACTCTCCAACTCTCCAAATCCCCAAATCACCGTCGGTCCGGAGGACCGACATCCTTTATCACGGTTTCCCACGGAATGATGTAGCTACAGGCCGGCGCGAGCGGACTCAACCACTGCCCGTATTCGGCATCAGGTTCACAAACTAGCAGGATGCCATGGGGGTGGCCGGCGGGGTCGAGGACAAGACTACCAGAAAGACCCGGCAGAAGAGTGGCACTGATCAGTAGACCCGTATCGGAATCAAGTGTCAGGGGAGCGGTGCGCAGGCTCCCATTTGCCTCCTGCAGGCTGATCTTGGGTTGCCGCAGGTAATGCTGGGTCAACCGGTTGGTGATGTCCTTTGAATTTTTTTGACGTTTTTTACGGACGGTGGCCCTGGTTTCCAGTAGCATTGCTGAAAAAAAGCGGAAACCGTAGTCTTTTTGCAGTCGATCCAAAACCTGGTTAGGGTTTTGTTGGTAGTCTGTCACCCATTGATCGGGGTGGAAGAGCAGGCTTTTCGCCAAAAGAGCGCTGGTCAGTGACCGGTAATCCTTTTGGTGCAGACGCGCCTGTTCGACCAGGAAAGTGGGAATGGACGGGCCATGTGTATGTTGGAAGTAAAGAGTAATCTGTGTGACCAGGCTATCAGTTCTTGCATCCTTAGATGATGCGCTCCATCCACGCATCCATTGCTGCATTTTTGGTCCATAGGCCTTTAGTAACTGCGTGTTACCGGCCCGCCTGCTGGTCAGCGCCATCTGGGTGTTGAGGGTTCGTATCAGGTCAAAGATTGGGTCGCCCTTTTCTTCCAGCAAAGTGAGCAGTAGGTCAGTGCGTCGCAATGGCCAGTCGGAACGGTAGTAATCGGAGAGCGGATCGTAGGGATCTCGTTGGACGGAGGGAAAGTTAGGGGTGGGCGTTATTTGACCCAGAGAATCCAATACTTTTTTTCGAAAGGGTACATCTTCCAGCCAGTAAGCTGCTTTTCGGGCATTTGGTGCCCCCAAAAAGCTGGTTAGCGGATATCCGATTACCCGGAAAGAGTCGGACGGATCAATCGGTTGTTGGTTGTCCCAGCTTCGATTACTCAACTGCTGGCTGCGGAAGACCATCAGTTCGTTTTGGGGCCCGAGATTTTTTACTTTTTCCAAATCGCGGATGTACCATTCGCGGGTAACGGTGTGTACGTTGCCGGAAGGTCCCTGATATTGTCGGCGGATACCTTCCTGAATGGGAATTGTACGGGCCAGAGAGTCCATTTTGGCTAGTAGATAGGGTTCTTCGGCTTTCGCCAAAACAGTGGGGGATAAGCTTTTTTGTCCGAGGATGAGCGTTGCCTGCAGGCCGTTGACGGGCCAGTCGGTTATTGCAGGGGCCACCCCCAGGTTGTATGCAGGCAGCCAAATGCCCGTAGTGCCGTTCGACAACCGCAGCACGGGTAGGGAAGAGACGGCCGTTTCGGGCGACTGCATTACCTGAGTCGATCCGGAGTAGGGGAGCAGGCTACAGATTAGGCACGATATCCAACAGCAAAACCGGCGGTTTAATAAAGGGCAATTTGACATGTAATTCGGAAATTTTCTATATTAGCTGGCCTTCAAGGAGATATACAACCAATCACGCAGATTGGATCAAAATATTGTTTTCATTTGGTTTTTTGGAGTTTGCTGCCGGACTGTGATTTTTCCAGCCGGCAGTTTTTTTGTCGGATAGAGGGGTAGCGGCAAAAAAAAAGCCGACCCATTCGGGTCGGCTAGTGATGTGCCGAAGGCGGGAGTCGAACCCGCACACTCGTAAGAGTACACGCCCCTGAAACGTGCGCGTCTACCAATTCCGCCACTTCGGCAGTGTGTTCAGGGATTATAAGCCAGTATTAATCAATCGTTATTCCATATTTTATGGAGTGCCGAAGGCGGGAGTCGAACCCGCACACTCGCAAGAGTACACGCCCCTGAAACGTGCGCGTCTACCAATTCCGCCACTTCGGCTAACGATTGTAAAAAAGAGGCCATCTGACCTCTGAGTGGAACCTGTTTGGTAACCAGATCCCTTTGGTACCGAAGGCGGGAATCGAACCCGCACGGTATTGCTACCACTGGATTTTGAATCCAGCGCGTCTACCAATTCCGCCACTTCGGCATGCTTTTCAAATGAACGCGCCGTCTCCTTTCGACTAGCGCGGGGCAAATTTATTACTTTTTAATCAATATCCCAATAGGTGGTGAAAAAAGATCGCGCTGTCGCTGCGCTCCATTGCTTTTAGACCGTTCGCCCGTACGGGCTCTCTTTTAGATCGGTCGCAGGCTCGCTTTTAGAAATATGGAGGTCGATCCTCTGGATCGACCAGGATCATACCCTGATGAGGAATGATGGCCAACGGTAGTACCGGATGGGACAATAGTGGGAAAAGATCGCTCTGTCGTTTGGCTCTATGGCTTGTAGACTACTCGGGCCCGGTGGTCCCTCGCTGTTGGACCGTTCGCCCGTACGGGCTCTCTTTTAGATTGTTCGCGGGCTCGCTTTAGAAATATGGAGGTCGATCCTCTAGTGCGTGGGTCAAAAAGCAATAATTTTGGGTGCAAGAATAGTCGGTCCAGAGGACCGACTTCCTTTGGAGGTCGATCCTCCGGATCGACCGGGATCATACCCTGTATCAAGAATAAAAAACTCTCGGTAGCTCAAAAGAGGTAGGAGAAGCAAAACGAAAAAGACCTTAGGTTGTAATCAATAATCAGAAAAAACGAAGTGCAGGCGCGATCCAGCACTGCCTACGCTAAGGCTACGGCAGCCGGAGAAGGATCGCGCACCAGTCTAATTACCAACAGTGAGCCTGCGAGCGGTTCAATAGAGAGCCCGTACGGGCGAACGATCTAACAGCAAGCCCGTACGGGCGGGCCTTTGCGATCCAAAAGCGACCCGTACGGGGAGCGATCTAAACGCTAATTAAAAATGGATCTAAATATATCAAGCCCGTTGGCGTACAACACCAGGCCCAATACGATAATAAACCCGATCATCGTCGCGTACTCCATGAATTTATCACTGGGCTTGCGGCCCGTGGCCATTTCGTAGAGCAGGAACATGACGTGTCCGCCATCGAGTGCGGGGATGGGTAGCAGGTTCATGAATGCCAGGATGAGGGAGAGGATGGCGGTCATACGCCAGAAGCGCTCCCATATCCATTCGCCACCGTACATGCTGGCGATGGAGCCGAAGCCACCCAGGGAATCCTTGGCCTTGATCTTGCCGCGGAACATCTGCCCGAAGGCTTTGAACTGATCGTTCAGGAAGGACCAGCCCTCAGTGAAGCCGGCGGGAATGGCCTCGCCCATGCTGTACTCGATGCGTTCGGTACCGAAAATGGCAAAGGGGCTGCGGGCGAAAACCCCGATGGTCCCTTCCTTGGTGGTGTTCACCGGTATTTCCAGCGTATCACTTTCATTGCGGATGACCCCAAGCTCGATCGTCTCATCCTGTCGGCCCCGGGCCTGTTTTTCGAAGTCGTAATAGAAAGGCGTGGCAGTACCGTTCAACGAAATGATGCGGTCACCAAGTTCGAGGCCAGCTTCTTCGGCCGGGGCATTTTTGCCAAATTCTTCTACGTAGAAGGGGAATTGAGGCGCAAAGAGTTGCTCGTTCTGCGCATCCCGACTGGAGAGCAATTGTACAAATTTTTCATCGATGGGCAGGATCTGCTCCTGTCCGTCGCGACGAATGGTGAGTTCAGAAGCATTATTAATGATGATCTCCCTAACGATGATGCGGTCGTTGAATCGTTCAAAGGGGCGATCGCCAATGGCGAGAACCTGGTCTCCGTTTTGGAGTCCCATTTCCCGTCCCAATGAGTCGGCGTAGATGCCATACTCCACATTTTCGGAAGGGAGGTATTCCTCCCCCCATACAAAGAGGACCATGCCGTACAGCAGGAAACCGAGAATGAAATTCACCGTGACGCCACCCAGCATAATAATCAGGCGTTGCCAGGCTGGTTTAGAGCGAAACTCCCACGGTTGGGGTTCCCCCTTCATTTGGTCACTGTCAAAACTCTCGTCGATCATACCAGAGATTTTGACGTAACCACCAAGTGGCAGCCAGCCAATACCGTATTCGGTATCTCCTCTTTTATATTTGATCAGAGAAAACCAGGGATCGAAAAACAGATAGAACTTCTCCACCCGGGTACCAAACAAACGGGCGGGCAGGAAGTGCCCCATTTCGTGCAACACAATCAGAATGGACAGGGACAACATCAGCTGTCCGGCCATGATCAGATAATCCATATACAAGCTTCAGATTAATTCGTATACTTGAACGCGCTGTAAACACTGCCACTAAGGGCAATGTTGTTTAAACGCAGTCAAAGGTACGTGGATTATTCGTGATTTTTGATTATCGCGGAAGCAAACTGGACTGGCCTTCCCATTTCATCGACGTACAGTATTTTTAGGTCCATGGTCCTTGCCTACGCCACCACCTACACATGGTTTCGGCGGTCAAGAAGGTTTCGGCAGGCATGCACGGTTCACGTTGCACGGATAAGGCCACTGCTTCAGCAGTATTGTGCGGAATAGCGATTTTTCTATACCACTTTAGTGGTTAAGATATGGCTCATGGTCCAAGGTCCAAGGCCCAAGATCCAAGGTCCATGGTTTATCAAAAACGGTTACATGCATTTATTTTATGCGCCGGATACGTCCGGTGAATACGTTAGTTTACCACCCGAGGAAGCCCGGCACGCAGTACAGTCGCTTCGCCTGGGGGTGGGGGAAACCGTTCACCTGACTAATGGACAGGGGATGCGGTATGTCGCCGGTATTCACGAGATATCTAAAAGGGAATGTACCCTTCGCATCGTAGACGAAGAGGCCATACCTCGCGAGCGACCTTATCAAATTCATTTGGCAGTGTCGCCGACCAAGAATATCAACCGTATGGAATGGTTGGTGGAAAAGGCTACCGAACTGGGCGTCGAAACCATCTGGCCGATACTGACTTTCCACTCGGAGCGACGGAAACTACGACTCGACCGTCTGGAGCGCATTGCCATTGCCGCCATGAAACAATCACAAAGGTCCTGGTTGCCCCGATTGAAAGAACCCATTGCCTTCGGTGCATTCCTCGATGAAGATTTTGGCGAAAGCCAGAAAATACTGGCCTACATCGATGATCTGGTACAATCGGAGTTGATACATACCTGCCAGGCTGGTGCGGACGTTGTATTAGGGATCGGTCCGGAGGGTGGGTTCTCAGCGGAGGAGGCGGAACAAGCACGCGCAAAAAAATACCAGCTCGTTTCACTGGGAACACATCGATTGCGCACGGAGACAGCCGCTCTGTCGGCATTGGCAACCGTGCACTTTGTCAATAACTTTTCAACCGATAAGGGATAATCCCTGTTACGATAGGCAGATAAACAAGAAACTATGATTCGACTGTTTTGCACCTTTCTACTATCCACCCTTTTGCTGGCTGCTGGCCCGGTGGACTCTCCTCAACCAGCAGCTATGCAACTGGCCCTGCTGAAGTACAATGGTGGCGGAGACTGGTACGCTAACCCAACCGCATTGCCCAACTTGGCTCAATTCTGTAACCAGACATTGGGGACTTCCTTTGAACGCGAATACGCAGTGGTCGATGTGGGGAGTGCTGAGCTCTACAATTATCCCTGGGTGCATATGACCGGACACGGCAACGTTGTTTTTTCGGATGTGGAGGCGGAAAATTTACGCAACTACCTCATTGGCGGAGGCTTTCTGCATATCGATGATAACTACGGCATGGATCCATACGTGCGCACCGCCATGAAAAAGGTATTCCCCGAACTGGAGTTTATTGAATTACCATTTGAGCACGAGATCTACGATCAGAAGTTTCGCTTTCGCAACGGACTGCCCAAGGTGCACCTTCACGATGATAAGCCCCCTCAGGGATTCGGCCTGTTCTGGGAAGATCGCCTGGTTTGTTTCTATACTTATGAATCAGATCTGGGTGATGGTTGGGAAGATGAGGATGTACATAATGATCCCCAGGAAGTGCGCCTACTGGCACTGAGAATGGGTGCCAATATTATTCAGTACGCCTTTCAACAGTAGGGTTACTCCCAGATGGCATTCCGCTTGCCGCGAATATACCTCCGGATATTCACCCAGAATACCAGAAAAAGGTATATGATGATGGGGGACCCCATGGTCACAAAGGTGATGTATATAAAATATACTCTTACGCGCGAACTGGCAATGCCCATTTTTTCGCCCAGGTAACTGCATACACCGAACGCAGAACGCTCAACGAGGTCTTTGAGTCGTGTCATAACGATTGCATTCATGATTGATATGATTCCAACGTAATATACGAGAATTGGTTCAAGACCGGTTCGTTTTCTCAGGAGATTAACGATCTACGGTAGACGCCCCACGATTTACGGCTTACGGTTTACGAGGCGTAACTGCGGTGAATTTGCTCAAGAAAGCAGACAAGTTTCTAGTACTTCCATTTGTCACATCCCAACTGAAAAAACAACTTAGCCGTCAGCCGTCAGCCGTCACCCGTCAGCCGTAAGCCGTCAGCCGTCAGCAGTCAGCCGTCAGCCGAAGTCCGGATGGACGAAGGGAGGGAGCCGTCCACTTCCCGATTTGGAAAACTCACCCCGGGATGTATGAGTTCCAGTTGACCATAATCGTGGTCGCTCCCCTCTCTTTTCCTACAACGGATAATTCGCTTGCATGGTAACCCGGGCCCCTGGAAGAGAAGGGGGCTCCGGGGCGAATATTGTCTAATACTTTGTGCTTTGTTTATTTTTTTAGTCGCAGGTTTTCAAGGGGCAACCCAGGCCGACCTCGAATCACTTCCGCTTTCCGATTTCCGCTTTCCGATTTCAAGAGGGCGGTTACCCATTCGCAAATGCGAGCTGGTCCGAACCAATATGCAACTGCCTGGTTGCGAGTACCCGTCCTTGCTGGTCGCGCAATTGGATCTGGTAAGAAGCAGCTTCGTCGTAGACGTAACTGAACGTGTCAGTGCGCAGGGTTTTAGCTACCCCATTTCCGAAATCGATCACCCAATTCCCCGGATCAAGGCTTTCGCCCAAACGGAATTGAATGGGCGTGCCAGCTTGTAATTCCCCTTCCACCTGTATGATGTCGGCCTTGGAAAGTTGGGCGGATTGACTGGTGAAAGGTGTGAACTCGGGTTCCTGGTTGCCGGATTGTCCGCGGAAAGCCATTAGCAATCCGGCCAGTCCGATCAGCAGGACAAATACGATCAACAGGTTTTCTGATTTTGCTTTCTTAGGTTGTGTTTGTACGTGTTTCATAGCAATTTTTATTGAGTTGGTGAATGATTATCCCAGGCGAAGCCGCGCGGACTTCGCTGAAGTGTGTTTCGTAAGCATATTGTTGGGAGTGGGCATGGGGGGACCAGCCCGACCACCGTGTAGCCGGTGGTCAGGACATAGAAGGGGCCCGTGCTAAGCGGACACTAGCACTCCCGGGGGGGACTGACTTGTGCATGAAATTGGCTGGCCGAAAAAACGCCGTTCAGGCGGGCTCAGCTAGATATTACAATGGATAGTCTTAATATATTTTTAATTGTTTTTCAGTGGATTATGTATTAACGCTGCAATACAAATATAGCGGTTTTTTACATATGTGCAAATTTTTAATATAGATGATATTTAAAAAATATATAATGTATGATTGGGTAGTGGTATGGATGTGAGAAGGGTATGGGTGGTGGAAAAGTATAATGTGTGGTACCCGATCCGGAGGATCGGGTCAGGGATGTGATTTGGAGAGGGACGCCCGGCCAGACTGGATGTCGATCCTCCGGATCGACCAGGATCATGCCAGGAAAACCGAAAATTGATCTGCACTACAACAGGATCAGGTCAAAGGCATGGGAAAAAAAGAGGAGAGGTCTGGCCACATTTTGATTGATCAGCAAGCTCAGACTGGTGGTCGATCCTCTAGTGCCGCGGATCAAAATTATTTATTCACCGAAGAAAATACATTCTTATATTCCGTACCTAACGGCACGGTTTTCTATATCCGTTTTTAATTTCTACCCATATTT